>JAQWZS010000003.1 GCA_029253325.1 Bacteroidia bacterium | reverse complement strand
TAAAATATCGGTTTCCTTTTGCAGCCTTTGCTCAGGATAGTATAACCCTATGGTTTGCAGTTGGTTAGGTAAGTATATTATCTTATTAACTCTACAATACCAGAGATAGATTTTTGCTCATCACCATATGTCAATAAATAAAAGTATGTACCGTTAGTTAGATTTTTTTGACTATTGGGATTCTTACCGTCCCAACAGTCATTTAAATTTTTTGTTTCAAACATCTGTTCACCCCATCTGTTAAAAATTTGAAACTTAATTTTTTTACAATCTAAAAGCTCACCATCTGGGACTATTTTAAAACAGTCATTTCTTCCGTCGTCATTGGGTGTAAAAACATTATACAATTTGAATTTTGGAATATCCTCAATAATCAAGTTTAATGATATCACGCTATCACAACCGGCAACATTCGTGATTGTATCTTTTACTGAATTAATACTTTTTTCATATGTAAACCCATTTCTCCAAATTATCGGTGTACAAGATATAATACTATCTGTAAACCAGCTACTTTTATTGATCATTATACTGGTTATCAGAATACTATCGCAGCCTTGTATCGATATTAAACTATCTCGTACTACTTGGTTATTGAAATACATGGTGCCATTGACTAAAAGGCTATCACAACTTGTAAGGGATTTATTGATTTTAACAGATTGATTTATTGTAAGATTAGTAATTACTGTGCTATCACACCCAAAATAGTTTTTTAAGGTATCCCGAACGATTAGACTGCTGTAATAAATGGACCCTTTGAAATTTATACTATCACAGGCAGTTATAGATTGATATGAGACTACAGATTTATTTATTGTTAATTTAGTGATTACAATACTATCAGAACCAGCCATAGTGGTCAAAGTATCGTTGTATATAGCAGATTCTTTATAAACATTGTTTGTTGGAGAAATGAAACTATCACAACTAACAATATTGTTAGTATCAGGACAAATTGAAAAGACTTTTACCATGTTATAGATTGCTGGATGACCAACGGCTGCTATACAACCATCGGCCGATATAGACACTGCCCGATATCCACCTATGGGTAATGATAAAAAATCAACCCAATCCCCATTTGAATATTTAAATACTCTTGCACTATTTGCCTCACTGACAAGAAGCGTCTTCCCGTCATCTGAAAATGATAATTCGAAACCAAAATATCTACCCGGGCTCGGGCCAATAATATCAGAGCCAATCTGAACCAATGCACCATTAATATGTGAATATACTTTCACATAACCTAACATCGACCCAGGATTAGGCGCCCCAGGACCTCCAACAGCCATAAGATTTCCATCAGATGATATGGCAACAGATCTTTTAGGTGAACCTCTGAAAATAACATCAACAGAAGAACCAACTTGAACCCAATTACCTGAAACATTCTCATGTAAGTGGGCTCCAGACCTTGTAGCAGCAATGGCTATTTTTTCACCATTATCAGATAAAGCAACACCTTTACCAAATTGATCACCCCCTCTTTGTCCTTCAATATATGATCCAGTTTGAATCCAATTACCTGAAACATTCTTATATACATAAACTCTTCCCTTTCTTCCGCCTGATATCCAATAAGGAGCACCAATAGCTACAATGTCTCCATTTGAAGACAATGATACTGCAAAACCAAATTCACTCCCAGGTTCGCCAACAATATCAGAGCCAATCTGTGTCCAATCCCCATTTATAAATTTATATACCCTCACGAAATCGGTAAAATTACTTCCGATAGCCAACACTTTCCCATCTGAAGATAAGGAAGTAGCGAATCCGAAGCAACCATTAGCAAGATCTCCATCAATATCTGAACCCATTTGTGTCCAAATACCATTTAAATTCTCATAGACCCTTGTATGTCCAGTACCACGAGGATACCCCGGAGGGGCATTTGTTATAGCGCCAACAGCTAAAATATTTCCATCTGAGGATATAGATATTGAGCTACCAAAACTATCAAAATTGCTTTCACCTTTAATAGTCTTTCCAATTTGTGTTTGAGCTAAGCTAGCAAATGATATAATAAAGAAGAAAATAAATTGTGCTGTACGTTTCATCACTTACAAATTTACCTTTTTCATAAGAATATGAAGTGGGCTAAAACGTATCGAGGCTTTAGAGAAAGAATAGTGGTATTCAGTCTAAAGATTAGATAAGAGTCTTATAGCCTCAACCCAACAAGAATCGAACCTGATGTATACATGTATACCAGTATACATCAAGATTGAGCAATAGCTTGACTATAGGGGTTGATTTATAAAGTTATAATTTTATAACCTGTTGGTTCGATAATTTAAATAAAATGGATAGGTTATATATGGGAAATATCTCTCCAATACATTGGTTTTTTATTACATTAATTCCATAAGAATGGAAAAGGTAATAGAACACTCCTAGTATTTACGGGGTTCATAGAGTAAAAATTAATTGATTTATCAATTTATCATCGTTGTTCGATAAATAGGGTCTATCGGATTCGTGCTACCCATTAAAACCTGTAATTAACTGTTATACAGATAATTGTAGGTTTTTTTATGCCTAAGGGTATCGATTTAGGTATCGTTTTACAGATAAATCCCAAAAAATCCCAACTATTTTTATTATAAAACACCCCCGTACCCTTTTAAAATATCGGTTTACTAACCAAAGCCTTTGCTCAGAATGGTGGTGTAGCCCTGTGGTTTGGGATTGAATTCACCCCTATGCGTGAGTATACTCAGGTTTATTTACATGATTATTGTAATATGAATTTAAACAAATTAGCACTAATATTATCTTTAACTACAACATTGTTGGCTTGTAACGACGACCAAGAAAACTTACCTGGACCAACAAGCGATTCAATAAATTATTCTATTGAAGGTAAATGGACTTATAAAGACAATCAGTTAAACACAATGTACATTTACGAAGATGGTACCCGCTACACTTACTATTGCACCTCCGATAATTGCGATTCATTATACAACACCTATGAAGCTAACGATGGCAATCATCTTCCTAGTACTCATCCATATACGGTAAACGGTGATACATTAATTGTTGATTTACATCATGATAATGAATTAGTTGCCACTCTTACATTTGAGTGTGATGGTGATAAAGTTCAATTAGGATCAGCTAACTCATACCACTTGTACAGATTAGGTTCAAATTGCCCATAAATAAAAACTAACATTTATAATAATCCTGTATTTCAACATCTAATCTGATTATTGAACTGAATGTGAAAAACATTAGATTTGGTAATTATACCTGGATTTAAACAACTGCTTTTAATCGATATATGACAAAAATTTCTCTCATTTTACTTCCCCTATTTCTGATTTTTAGTCAAACCAGTTATTCCTTAAATCAAATAGACTCGCTAAAATCAATATGGGAAAATGAAGAAGAAATTGATTCCGTTCGATTTGAGGCATTAAGCGAATATAATCTCATTTATAGCCAAGTAATGGCTGATTCTGTTCTAATTAGTCTTGATTATCACTATGATCTAGCATTTAAAAAGAAGGTTGACCGAGAACTATTTCGTGCTCTTCTCAGAAAGGGAAACATATACAGAAATAAGAACCAATTAAAACAGGCAAGATCCCATTATAAACAAGCTAAAATAGTTGCTAAAAAGATGGGAAATCTGAGGCTCGAGGCTATTATAACTGGCAACTTAGGTAATATTTATTTTGATCAGAAGGAGCACCTTAAATCCATCCAATTTTACAACGAAGCAAAAAATATTTTTGCTAAACAAGATGATTTTGACGGAGTAGCAAGAATGCTTTTAGGTATCGGAGCTATAAACTCAACTATTGGCAATCACGATATTGCATTAGAGCATTACCGAAAATCGTTAGATTTATATCAAAAAAATAATTATGATAAGCAAAGTATAGCAACAATCATGATGAATATTGGCCTCATTCATTGGGAGAAAATGTCTTTTTATGATGCTCAAAAACAATTTGATAATGCACTAAAAATACTCCAAGAAATTAATGCTAAATATTATATAGCAGCTTGTTATAATATGTTAGCTAAAATAAATTTTGAGCTAAATCAATTAGAAATTGCATATGCTTTTGCTCGTAAAAATCTCATTCTTACCAGGGATTTAGGTGTCCAGCGTGATATCATCGAAGCTAAAATAACATACATTCAAATAGACTATTCAAAAAATAAGAATCAGTCCATTTCAGAAATGGAAAAGATATTGAAGGACTTGCCAATTAATTCAACTTTCAATTTAAAAAGAGATATCTACGATTTTCTTCACGTTGGATATAAATATCAAAAAAAATGGGATCTTTCTCTTCAAATGTATGAACTCTATTCTGCATATAATGATAGTATACAAGAGAGGATAAATAGTTTCGAAATTGCCAGAGAGACCATCAGAAATGAATATGAAGCTAAATTATTTGACAATAAACTAAATGCAGAAAGAGAAAAAGCTGAAAAAGATGTAAATCAATTGAAAAAGATTTTTTTAATAATTACCATCTCATTATTAATCATATTAATCATTATTTACCATAATTTTTCTCAGAACAAAAAGAATAAAGAAAGAAGGGAAGAGTTACTCAATGAAATTAAATTCTTAAAAGAAAATAAAGTTAAATCAATGCTAGATTCAAACAAATTCAAATTGTCAAAAGATAAGATAGATGATTATTTAAAACGAGTTTTAAATGAAACTGATTGGAATGTGCTTTTAATATTACTTGACAATCCTGTAGCTATGAATAAAGAGATAGCTGACAAAGCATTTATGAGTATCGACGGGATAGGTTCATCATTAAGAAGGATGTATGATTACTTTGAAATTAAGGAAACAAAATACAAAAAGGTTTCATTGATTCTTACAGCTATCAAAATATCAAATAAGTAAACAAGGTTATACTTCGCATACCCAAGATCCTACTTGCAAAATCAGTTGTAGTGATGTTCAGACCAAGACTCAATCTCACTAAAGACAGAACATAATTTACTAGCAGCATCGGTCTTGTACAATTAGATGATTGAAAAGTTCGACATAAGGAGCCTCGTGGCTACCAGAGCGGAATAGTTGAGTTTTAGTTCACTATTTCGCTTTTTTGTTAGTCTTAACTCATTCAAGTATTAAGTATATTTGTTCAATATGATTTGTAAATGGTTTGAGCAAATTAATAATTCAATACCCATAAGACTCTGTCCTATGTTACTACTTGTTTTTACAATAAATTCTTGCTTTGCTCAGTCCGCATCAATTGAAATTGATGGTGTATTTAACGACTGGCACGAGACTTTAACAACAGAAAGAGATCCTTCTGAATCGATCTCAGGGATTGACTTGTTGAGTTTGTCCTTGACAAATGATAGGGATTATTTATTCATTCGATTAAAAGCAGATAAAGAGTTCGATTTTTCGGATAATATAATTGATCACAATATTCATATTTATTTAGACACTGACAATGATGCTTCAACTGGTGATTCTAAATTCACTGAATTTGGTGCAGACTTAGTATTAAATTTAAAGGATCGACGTGTAAATTTTTATAACCCAAACCTTAATTCAATTTCCTTGAATGACATTCATCTTAGGGTTGCTCCTACGGTTACATCAAATAGTTTTGAAATAGCTATTCCAAGAAATGTTATGCCTGATGGGCAAAATAGACTCTTTAAAGCCTCTAATTTAAAATTGATTGTCGCCAATTTATCCAACAACGATAGAATACCTAATAGTGGAAATTTGTTATATGATTTTGATGAGTCTCGTTTGAACGGATATGATTTAGTTGATATTAATAAAAAAAGCGATGATCTAATTAGGATAGTGGCATATAATACGCTATCTAATGGTCTAACTGACCTAATGAGAAAATCACATTTTGAAAAAATTATTAAAGCGATTAAGCCCGATATTATTGGATTTTCAGAATGTTGGAACACTGAAGCTAATTACGTGAAATCTATTATGGATCAGTGGTTACCATTGAATACTAATAATGGTTGGTATGTAGAGAAACAAATAGACAGGGGTCTTATCACAGCTTCAAAATGGGAAATTCTCGATCGTTGGGAAGAATTACCCAATCAGTTCCCTGTCCTTATTAATTTGCCAGATAAATATTCATCAGATATCCTATTCACAAATGCCCACTTGAATTGTTGTGGAAATGAAAGTGGCAGACAAGATCAAGCTGACGCATACTCTAGATTTATTAATGATGCCAAGACTAAAGGTGGGGAAATTGACCTGTCAAGAAATACCCCATTTGTGTATGCTGGTGACTTAAATCTTGTGGGCTATTCACAACAACTGACCACGTTGATTTCTGGAGATATCCAAAATACTATTGATTACGGATTGCCTTCCTATCCAGATTGGGATAATTCTGAAGTTAGTGATCTTATAAGTTTACATTCGGATAGTAGGTTCTCTTTCACATGGAAAAATGAAAATGGTTCTTATCCTCCTGGGAAACTTGACTATATTTTATATTCAGATGCAGTTGTCTCGGTGGAAAAATCCTTTGTTTTAAGAACAGAAGAAATGAATGTTAGTCGATTAGGGAAATATGGCTTGGATATTAATAATACTGAATCTGCATCGGATCACTTTCCTGTGATTGCAGATTTTGAAGTTACCAAGTCACTTAATGAAGTGAATAGTATTTTCCCGACCTCCATTCAACTCATACCCAATCCAGCAAAAAACCAAATCACCATTAGTTCAAATACTAAAATGAATACCTATCAGATTTTCAATGTATTGGGTAAAAAAGTTCTAAGTGGTGTTTTAACTAATCCAACTATTCAAATTGAATCGCTTTATACAGGAAGTTATTTTATTGTATTGAAAGAAACTAATACCAATAAGACTTATCGTAAGAAATTCATTAAATAAGTTTATTTAAATGGATTGTCGAGCTAACGTTTTGACAACATTAACAAAGACTCTACTAAATGTGATTTATCGAACCAATTAATTTGATTTGACTAGATCCTCAGTCTAAAGATTCGATAAGAGTCTGATAGACTTTACTGAAAAGGCTTCCAATTTTGGAGGCCTTTTTTATTTCTATATAACGTCTTGTTTTCCAGTAAATTGCAGAGACCTCTTCTGAAGTGAAAAGTTCGACATGGGTTTGATTATTTGACTGGATATTGATGACTTATCCTGATAAGTATCAGAAAATCAATCAGTTTTATGTGGTTCGATTCTTAACGAGTTCAACGATTTTTTCTTGTGAGGAGTAAATGGACTTTTTATATAATTATAACCAATTATTTTCTAGTAATTTTGCTCTTCTGTCCAATCACGAAATACATAATCATAAATGATTAAGGATAATTTATCAAATCTGCTTGACATCGATCCTAATTCCCAAACCAAAGAATATAAGAAAAAAGAAACTCTTCAGAGAGCAGGGAAAAGGAGCTCAAAAGCATTTTTTGTCCAAAAAGGATTATTAAGAAGCTATATCATTGATAACAAGGGAAAAGAACATATCTTTATGTTTGCATCCGAGGGCTGGTTAATTGCAGATATTGAGTCACAAGAATTTAAC
>JAQWZS010000002.1 GCA_029253325.1 Bacteroidia bacterium | reverse complement strand
AAATTGCATTTTTCATTAATTGCTTCTGAAACAATTTCTTCTGTGCAGTCTAAGCTGATGAGTACCCCGGTTATATCCAACGATTTTTCTCCAACTAAGAGCCCACTATTGTCATAACTCTCTTGATATTTAAGGGGGGCAACAGATTCAAGATAATCTATAATAGATTTCAATTGCATGACACAAATTTAAATAAATCGAATTAGTGCTTTAACAGACTATACTTTTAGCCCACTTTATGATATAAATTAACACAAAACATGATTTTAATCATAAAAAGACAATCCAACTAAGACTAACCTTGCATTTTAATAAACTATCTATTTTAATTAACTATGCTAAACTCTTCGAAAACTAACCTTCAAAAATTAGCAAACGAACTGGCAAACACCTATCAAACTAACAAACCATTTCCAAGCATATATATTGATGATTTCTTTGACGAAAATTTCTTAGAGGAAGTACTTAAAGAATTCCCAAGAGTTGATCAACTCAAAGATAAAATATACTATGCTAATCCTAATGAGGATAAATACGCTACCAAAGGTGAGTACACTTTTGGTAATCAAACTAAAAAGTTGGTTCATTTTTTAAATTCTCAGCCCTTCTTGGAGTTTCTTCAAAAAATTACGGGTATTGAAGAAACTTTGATCCCTGACCCCTACTTTGAAGGAGGAGGGTTTCACGAGATTAAACCTGGAGGGTTCCTCAAGGTTCATGTTGATTTTCATAAAAATAAAAAACTTCAATTAAGTCGTAGAGTAAATTTTTTAATCTACCTCAATAAGGACTGGGAAGAGGAATATGGCGGTCATTTGGAATTATGGGAAAAAGATATGAGTCAATGTGTATCCAAAATACTTCCAAAATTTAACCGAGCAGCCATGTTCTCTACCACTGGAGATTCTTGGCATGGTCACCCAGACCCATTGAATTGTCCAGAAGGAAACAGTCGTAAATCATTAGCCCTTTACTATTACACCAACGGCAGACCTATCAGTGAACTAAATGAGAGTCAAAAAAACAGAATAACAACAACCTTTAGCAATAGAAAAGGTCTAGACAACAGTAAAATGGAGTATTACAATAAGCTAGTAAATATAGCTAATTCAATCATTCCTGATTTCATCATTGAGAAGCTAAAATCAAGAAACAAATGAAAAATTATAAACTTTGTCAAAGTTGCGGCATGCCGCTTAAAAAGGACAAAATGGGTGGTGGCACAAACATTGATGGCTCAAAAAGCATACTCTATTGTTCTTATTGTTATGTACATGGCAGATTCCAAAACATCGAAATTGACACTCCAAAAAAGATGCAAGCATTCATTAAAGATAAATTAAAAGATATAGGGTTTCCTGGGTTTGTAGCAGGCCTAATCACACTTAATATCCCAAAATTAAAACGCTGGAGCTAAACCACTAATTCTTGTCATATATCACATCGATTTATGACTTTTATCATAATTTGAGGATGTTGGTTATTCTACTTTCGTAGTATGAGAATAAGAGGGTCAATATCGCTGATTGTTTTAATGGTTGTGAGTTCATGGGTATCTGCAGATTCCAATATTTCTGGGACATTGTACAACCAATATGGTAGAATTGTCTCTGATGCTGAGATTTTTATAAATGACACACATGTTTTTAAACCCAATACAGATGGTACATTTTCTATTCAAATTAAAAATGACATAAAAAGTATCACCATTCGTTCGTTTGAATTCTATTCCTATAAAATCATAGCTGACTTTGATCAAAAAGAACTAGATTTTGGAGAAATTCATCTCATCCCAAGATTACTATGGACAGATAAGTGCATAAAGCTGTACCATGAAAAATCAGCAGACCATGGTAAATTTTCGCACAAAAAATTTGAGAGAATGAGTAAAGATAAAAGACCTCGTTATAAAAAATGGGTTATCCATGGACAAAGTAAGTTCTACAATACAGAAGGTAAACTCGTTACTACACTAAAATTTAAGGAAGGTCTCCTTGTTGTATACAAAAGAACTAGCAGTTTAAAACGGTTCGAATATTCTGTCGTAATGAACGAAAAGTATGAAGTAATATTAGACCTAACCTCTTAGCAACAATAAACTAGGTAGATTTACCCTTAATTTTGTATGCAGAAAAGTGCATGCAGTTTGATCAAAAAAAATGGGATTTAGAACGCTATCCCAAAACAAAAAATAAATCCTTAAGAGCCTGGAGTGCTATTGATGAGTTGATTCTCTCAGAGATTAATGAGTATGAACTGGTCGAAAAGAAAATAACGCTATGTCATGACACATATGGGGCATTAGCTTGTGCCCTAAATTCCTATCACCCCCTTAATATCGTTCTATTAAACTCCCAACTGAAAGCTATCAAAAACAATTTTGAGATCAATAAAATCCCAGCTAACAATATTCATTGGAATAATCCATTAAAGTCTAACGGAACTAATGACTTAGGTCTTATTAAAATTCCAAAATCAATGGCTTTATTTGAGTTTTATATTAAGAATGTTCACCAATCATCGAATGCTAACTCTATCATTTTATGTGGTTTTATGACTCGAAATTTTACACCTAAAATGATTGATATAGCCGAACATTATTTTGAAGATGTATCGCAAAGTAAAGCCAAGAAAAAAGCTCGATTACTCATACTAAAATGTCCTAAAAAAAACATCCAAAATCAATTAAATTTTCATGCAATTGAAAATGACTTAGGGCTAACTATAAAACAATATCCTGGAGTATTTTCAAATAAAAAAATCGATTTTGGTACACTGCTACTTCTTGAGTCTTTGCCAGAAATAAATGATCATGATACAATCATGGATTTGGCATGTGGCAATGGAGTTGTGGCTGCCTATATTCGAAAACAAAACCCAAAGTGTAGCATCCATCTTATCGACGATAATTTTCTAGCTATCAGTTCTGCCAAATTAAACCTACCCAAAGATAATTCTTACTTTCATTGGAAAAATGATCTTCAAATTAAAACCAATGAGAAATTTAATTTAATTGTCTGCAACCCTCCATTTCATTTTGAATTTGAAAACACGATTGAAATTGCTTTGAATCTATTTAAAAATGCTAAAAAATATTTGGCTGAAAGTGGTACCATGATGATTGTAGCAAATACTCACCTAAACTACTCCACACATTTAATTAAACTATTTGGCTCAGTAAAAACTATTACCTCGAACAATAAATATGAGGTAATTTCCTGTTCTAATTCTTAGGAATCTATAAATCTTTTGCTTGAACAACCAACTCGGCTAAATCCAGCACTTCTACTTTATCCTCTTTTTCAGCGTGTTTAACACCGTCTCTAATCATAGTCGTACAAAACGGACAGTTAGCCGATATGATTTCAGCTCCAGTATCAATGGCTTCCTCTGTTCGTTCGATATTAATTTCCTTACTACCTTGTTCAGCATCTTTGAACATTTGAGCACCTCCAGCACCACAACACAAGCCATTCTTTCGGCATCGTTTCATTTCGACCAATTCAGCATCTAAGGCCTCCAAAATTTTTCGTGGTGCATCATATACTCCATTAGCCCGTCCAAGGTAACAGCTGTCGTGATAGGTTATTTTTCTTCCTTTGAACGGTTCTTCCCCAAAGGTTAATTTACCCTCATCAATTAGCTCTTGTAATAATTGAGTGTGATGAATAACCTCATAGTTTCCACCGAGACTAGGGTATTCATTTTTAATAGTATTAAAACAATGCGGGCATGTGGTTACAATTTTTGAAATTTCATAGGCGTTAAGTGTAGCAATATTTGCCATTGCCTGCATTTGGAATAAAAACTCATTTCCTGCTCGTTTAGCTGGATCTCCTGTGCAGCTTTCTTCTGTTCCAAGAATGGCATATTTTAACCCTACATGGTGTAATATTTTAACAAAAGCTTTCGTCACTTTTTGGGCACGCTCATCAAAACTCCCTGCACAACCTACCCAAAAAAGTACGTCTGGTTTTTCGCCCTTGGCAATAAGTTCTGCAACTGTCGGTACACTTATTTTTTCGCTCATTGAATAATCTTATTTTAAATTTCTTTCGACCAATTGGCTCGATCTGTCGGTGAAAATTGCCAAGGTGCTTGGTTATTCTCAATATTGCTATTCATCATTGCCCATTCTGATGGCATTGCCGATTTTTCGAGCGTTTGATACTGACGCATCCCAAAAATAATATCAACGGGATTAATATTGATTGGACATGCTTCTACACAAGCATTGCATGTTGTACAAGCCAATAATTCTTCCTGAGAAATTAAATCATGCAATGATTTCCCATCATGATAATCAGGCCCGTTATTGTCTTTTGCCTTACCTAACTCTTCGGCTCGATCACGTGTGTCCATCATAATCTTTCGTGGGCTTAATTTCTTACCTGTGATATTAGCAGGACAAGAACTTGTACATCTTCCACATTCTGTACAAGAGTATGCATCCAATAGATTTTTCCAACTTAAATCAGTCACATCATTCACCCCAAATTTTTCAGGAGGGGGCATATTGGGGTCTGCCTTTGATGGGTCAAGCATCATATTAACCTCATTGGTAATCTCTGGCATATTCTGGAACTCACCCGCTGGACTTAACCGGCTATACCATGTATTTGGGAAAGCTAAAAAGATATGTAAATGCTTACTGTAAGGCACATAGTTTAAAAAGAATAATATCCCTAAAATATGAAACCACCAAAACACCCGTTCAAACACAACTAAAGTTTCAGTACTGTAATTTGAGAAAAATCCCGTCAGATATTGAGACACAGGGAAACTACCTGCAGCTATGTAATGATCAGCTCCTCTTGCTTGTAGTAATTGATCTACTGCATTCATCTTCAATAAGGCAACCATCAAAACAATTTCGATGATGAGAATATACGTGGCATCTTTAGTTGCCCACCCTTTCATTTCTGGAGAATGGAATCGGGGTATTCTAACAATAAATCTTCGAGCTAGAAAGACAATACACGCTACAAATACGAGTACGGCTAGAATTTCAAAAAAACCAATAGCCGTATTATAAATTGAACCTAAAAATGATAATGAACGATGTGTGCCTGCAACACCATCAATAAGAATTTCCAAGACCTCAATATTGATTAATATAAACCCAATATAGATGAGAATATGGAAAAAGCCAGCAACAGGTCTAACAACCATTTTGCTCTGTCCAAGAGCAACTTTCGCCATAACCTTCCAGCGTTCAGCTTTTTGATCGTTGATAGTTTCATCTTTCCCAAGGAAGATATTTCTTCGAATTTGTTTTATCTTTTTGATAAAAAAGCAGAGGGCAACCCCCAGTACGATAACAAATAGTAATTGTTCGATATACTGCATCTTGATGAAGTTCAAAAATAGAATAAATGATGAGTTAGATTTATTTTAAATATCTACATCACAAATAGTTTCCATATTAAAACAATCCTCTTATTTTTGCAGCCGCTTTTGTAGGAAAACAATTCAAACAAAGGTTATACATAAAAGTAGGTGCGGTAGCTCAGTTGGTAGAGCAAAGGACTGAAAATCCTTGTGTCGGCGGTTCGATCCCGCCCCACACCACAAAGCCCCACCATATTGGGGCTTTTTTGATACCCCTACTTACAAGCAATCACACTTATTTCTACATTCACACTTTTGGGTAATGTTTTAACAGCTACTGCTTCTCTGGCTGGGGGATTAGTCGTAAAATAACGGGCGTAAACCTCATTAATTTCATTGTAGTGTTCCATTGAAGACATGAATATGCTACATTTCACCACATGTTCAAATTTCATCTTAGCAGCAGACAAAACTGCTTCTATATTCTTCATAACCTGTTCGGTTTCTTCTTCGATTGAAGCTAACACTAATTCTCCACTGAGTGGATCTAATGCAATCTGTCCACTACAATAGAGTGTATCATTGGCAAGAACTGCCTGACTGTAGGGCCCAATGGCCGCTGGTGCATTTGATGTGTTTATTATTTTTTTCATGTTCTTATAATTGTAGTCTACATTTGCTTTTAATGAAAATCGCAGTTAAAGGTCAGGTAAATCAAGTTGAAGAACTGAAAAACCTCATTTCTGAACATTCATTAATTTCATTCAAAATTAGTGAAATTGACACGTACGATGTCATTTTTGATCTCGATTTTGACGATAGTCCCGAACAAATAGAAATTTATCATCAGGCAAAGGGAAAACTTATAATTGTTGGTTCTGTTAAAATACAATTGGAGGAGTTATATGCAGAACTAGGGAGCTATCCATCGTGTACTATTGTCGGGATGAATACATTGCCTACATTTATCAACCGAAAGGTCATCGAATGTTGTGCTATTAATGACCAGGATAAAATTATTGCAAGTGATTTTTTCAATCAATTAAAACTGGAACATCGCTTTGTAAAAAGTCGTGTTGGACTTGTAACCCCCAGAATTATTTGCATGATAATTAATGAAGCATATTACACCGTCCAAGAAGGTACTGCAAGTAAAAAGGATATTGATTTGGGGATGAAACTAGGTACAGCATATCCAAAAGGACCTTTTGAATGGAGCCAAGAAATTGGGTTAGACCATGTTTACGAAACATTAGATGCTCTATATCAAGATACAAAGGATGAACGGTATAAAATTGCCTCACTCCTCAAAACAGAATATTTTAAAGAATTTATATCATAACAAATGAACATTGCATTAATTGCCCATGACGGTAAGAAAGCTGATTTAGTCTCTTTTGTTTTACAACGAATGGATTTTTTCAAGCGAAAAGAATTAACCTTAATTGCGACTGGGACCACAGGGAAAATGATTATGGATGCAGGGGTAAGCCATATTCAGCGTGTTGCATCTGGACCTCTTGGTGGTGACGCAGAGATTGGTGCTATGGTGACACGAGGAGAGATGGATGCAATAATATTTTTCAGAGATCCACTAGATAAACACCCACATGATGTAGATATATCTATGCTACTAAGGTTGTGTGATGTACACAATGTTCCATTAGCCACTAATCAAAAATCTGCTCATATTTTGGTTTCTTTCTTCAATGAGAAGATAGAACCTCTTAAAACTGCTGACCTATAAAGAAGTGAAATTGAGAAGGTTCGTCTCTGAATCCTTGATCTAATGCCCATGCATAATCCACTCCTAAAAGACCAAACATTGGGAGGAACAGACGCACCCCAACTCCAGCAGCTCTTCTTACGTCAAAAGGACTAAACTCCTGTATACTTCTAAAAGCATTTCCGGCCTCTAAAAATGTCTGAGCATAGATGGTAGAAGATTGACCAACAGTTAGTGGATATCTGAGTTCTAATGAATATTTTGTATAAATAGGGAGTCCTTGCTGACCATTTAAAGGATCACTAATTCTACCTTCATCGTATCCTCTTTGGGAGACTATATCTGTCCCGTAAAGCACAAAATTAGATAATCCGCTACCCCCAACTCGAAACAATTCGAACGGTGAATACCCAACATCTTCATTCCAAATGGATACTGCTCCAAATCTATATGATGGTGAGATTACAAATTTTCGTTTACCCGTACCCATGCCTAAAAACCATTGTCCATTAAATTTCGTTTTGGCAAGTTCTATCCATCGGAATCGTTCTTGTGGTGACATTGTAGGGTCAGAAAAATCTTTGCCCGAAATCAGTGAATACGGCGGTGTGAATTGGAAACTTGCCATAAACGAACTTCCTTCCGTCGGATATATCGGATGGTTGGTACTGTTTCTAGAGAGTGTAGTTGTTATGCTAATATTATTTGCATTACCATTTGTAAAACCAAGCTCCGAAGCACCAAATGATGTCCAATTTTTTAAACCATATCGCTGGTAGGTAAGTGAGGTACTAAAGGAGAAATAATCATCTGGAAACTTGAGTTGTTTACCAAAAGCAATACTACCTCCTGTAGTGGTAAATTTAGGTCGATCGCTACTAAACTGAAAGGTAGATTGAACATTATGAAAAATACTCACACTTAGAGAATTGGGTTTTTTACCCCCTAACCAAGGCTCACTAAATGAGAAGTTATACCCTTGATATTGCGGACCATTACTTTGAATTCTCAAAGACAATCGTTGTCCATCTCCAGAAGGTATTGGATCCCAACCTCCTTTTTGAAAAACTTTTCGAGAACTAAAATTATTGAGTGTTAACCCCAATGTCCCAACAAATCCTCCAAAGCCTCCCCAGCCACCGGACGCTTCTATTTGATCACTTGGCTTTTCAACTACCTTATACTCAATATCTACTGTTCCATTCTGAGGGTTAGGCATAGGATTAACATCTAAACCTTCAGGATCAAAAAACCCTAACTGAGCAAGTTCTCGCATGCTTCGTTGTATATCAGATCTACTGAATTTATCTCCAGGTCGTGTTCGTATAACACGCAAGGCTACATAGTCGCTTGTTTTATCATTACCAACTATACTCACGCGATTCACTGTAGCTTGCTTCCCTTCATAAATTCTCATCTCCAAATCAATGCTATCGTTCTCCACTAAAACCTCTACTGGGTTAACATTAAAAAACAAATACCCATCGTCCATATACAAACTCGACACATCAAATCCATTCTCACTCATGAAAAGCTTGCTTTCTAATTTTGATTGATCGTAAACATCTCCGGCTTTAATACCCAGTAATGTATCTAATAAAGATGTCCTGTACTTAGTATTTCCAACCCATGAAATGTTTCTAAAGAAATACTTTTTACCCTCGTTGATCCCAATTTTCACAACTACTCTATCTTCTGAAATTTGTTGAATGGAGTCATACATTAAGTATGCATCTCGATAACCCAAAGTGCTGTATGCTTGAACAATACCCGATTTCGTTTCTTCAAACTCATCTTGAACAAATTTTGAAGTAGCAAAGAAATTATACTTTTTATTCCGTCGTTTTGGCTTGATGATTTTTCGAAGTTTTTTGCTTGATATATTTTCATTACCCACAAAAACCAAATCTTGCATTTTCACTTTTTTACCCCGATCAATAGCTATTCTTAAAATCTGAAAATTGGGTTTTTTGGGGTCTGCCTCTCTGGTTATGGAAGTCTTTACTCCATAAAAGCCTTTTTCATAAAAGTAATCAAGAATCTCTGATTTAGTTTTATTAATGAGATCCTCTGTAATGAGTTGGTTTGTCTGAAGAGAAATCTCATCCCTAACATTATTTGTCTCAGATTTTTTAAGTCCTTTGATAGAATACTTAGATAGTGCAGGTCGTTCAACCACAGAAATATTGATAGAAATATTGCCATTCTTGGCCTTAACCAACCCAATTTCTATATCACTAAATAACTTTCTCTTCCACAATTTACTTATTGCTTGTTTGGTGTCATCACCAGGTATCGTAATTGATTGACCCACTTTTAAACCCGAGGTAAGCAGAATTAAACCATCTGGAGTATAATCGTTCCCACTGATTGTAATAGCTTCTACATTGTATTTAACAGGCTTCTCAAAGTCAACAATTATTTTTGTACTATCCACAAATTGAGCATTCAGATTTAGGGATAATATTATCCCTAAAAATAATCCTATGTTTTTTTTCAAAGTCATTCTAAACCAATTGTTCACTTGTTTTTCCAAATCTTCGTTCTCTTTTTTGGTAATCTATTATTGCCTCATGCAAATGTTCTTTTCTGTAATCTGGCCACAATACATTGGTAAAATACAATTCACTATACGCTATCTCCCAAAGCAAAAAATTGCTTATTCGATGCTCGCCACTTGTACGGATCATCAGCTCTGGGTGAGGGTATTTATGCGTCGTTAATGTATTATTAATCAATTTTTCATTAACATCATCTAGGGATATTTTCCCATCAATTGCACGTTTAACAATATCTCGAGTAGCATTCACTATGTCCCACTTCGCACTATAACTTAACGCCAATATTAGCGTCATCTTAGCATTATCTTTTGTTACTTCAATAGCTTCTTCAAGTTCTTTTATGCAATCTTTAGGTAAGGTTGTTTTGTCGCCAATTGCCTCAAGCCTAATCCCATTTTTCATTAACGTGCCTGTCTCTTTTTTGATAGTTTTTACAAGCAGAGTCATTAATGCATTGACCTCCATTTTGGGTCGATTCCAATTCTCTGTGCTGAATGCATACAGCGTCAAGTACTTGACTCCAAGCTCGGCACAACCCTCTGAAACCTCACTAACAGCTTTGACCCCATTTTCATGACCAAATATTCGATATTTCCCTTTTTCCTTTGCCCATCTTCCATTTCCATCCATTATGATAGCAATGTGCTTAGGCAATCGTTCGGGATTAATATTTTCTTTGATCATCTGAAGTTAATAAGGACATTGAATTGGGGTAAATCGGTAGGATATCTTAAAAATAGACTGAATATACCAGTCATTTAGATTGGGATCACCTCGCATATCTCCATCATTTGCCAAAGGTCTTCCATTAGATGTTAATTCCCAAGACCTATCTACAAATCGATTAATCGAACCATCCGCATTCTGGACATCTGAATACTCCCCACTTACATCATCTAAATAGTCGATAAATGTTTTTCTCCATGCTGTTTCGAAGCCTAGAATCAAATTATCAGTTAATGCATATTTAATTCCAGCACCCATTGGTATTGCAAATTGGAATAAACTATAATTTTGATTCTCAGTAGCCAAGTCAGAAAGATTGTACCACTCTCCATTCAAAAATGCCTCAGGTTTGTGCATAAATATAGCTAGACCAGCTGTTGCATAAAATGTAGTTTTTGTATGAATATCTCGATTACTAAAGGGTTTGAAGTTAAATTCTAATGCATTAGATAATTCATAAATATTATTTCTAAAGCTTAAATTTCTGAGTTCGTAATCTGTAAAATTACTATCTGCACCCGATATCTTGAGATAAGACAATGTGGGTCTGTAAGACCAATATTCATTGAAATTATAGTTTAAAAATATTCCTCCTGAAAAATGAGTTTCTTTTGGAGAAATATTATATGCTAAGTCTCCATGGTAATTAGACACCCCAATAGCCCCACCAATTTCCCATGACTGGGCAGATACACCAAAATTCATCATGGCAAATATCCAAAAAAGTACAGGTGTTGCTGATAGTGATTTAATGTTAGGCACTTTATACAATACGCAAAAGTAAACGGGATGTTATTTATCTTGTTAAAAAATGGATAATATTCCCCATTTTACTATTAAAAAGATGGGCATGATGGTCTATTACCGTGAATTCTATACATGATTGTCACGCCAAAAATTCCATAAATATCATTGTCGTTAGAATCGCCTCTTTGATTATTTAATAATTCATCGTGAAGAACCTCACTCCGATCAGCCATAGCTGCAGACATAGGGCCATATTGAGCTGTAAGTCGCTGTGGATCAACATACGTTTCACTCACATCGTCCATGTAGTCTGTAAATGTAAAACGCATTCCATAATCGATGCCTACAATCCAATTATGACTTAATTTAAATTTAAAACCTGCTCCAATTGGAATAGCAATTTGTGTCAAAGCATATCGTTTTCGATCATTGAATTCAGTGGTTTCTTGTCCTTCTGTGCCTAATGGTTGCAACTCAACTATTTCTCCGTCTCTATCTGCCAATTCTGCATATACTCCAGGAGTTAAGTATGCGGCCATCTGACCATTTGGATCGTAATTAAATTCAGCTTTTGGATTAAACTTAAACACACTAAACCCAGAATAAACATAAGGCACCACCCCTGATTTTGCTTTTCTATCCAATGTGTTAAAATTGTATTCTAAAGCACCAGTAAAGTCCCATAAGTCAGACTGAAAACTGAGGTTTCTTGTCTTGCCTCGATCTTCATACCAATCATCTCTTCCTTCTATTTGACCATACTGAGCACTCAATCGAATAGTTAATCTTTGTTGAGGCGAGTATCGTGTAATAACACCAAAACTTGGCTTCATAGCACGAGGCTCTATCGCTGATTTGACTAAATCGCCATTGTAATGGCTAAACCCACCGATTAGACCAAATTCTAGCGAACTTGATTTAAACCAACGTTGAGCAGAGGCACTTTGAATCCCCATAAAAAGGGTCAAGGAAATACTTAGGATTATTTTGGCTTTTATTTTTTTCATGATTTTGGAATATCTATGAAAGCTACATGTAGCTGTAATTAACAAAGGTAATATTCTAAACGAAATTGAAATAAGAAATATTTTACTGCCAGTTCTTAGACGAGGGTATAAAACTCCGTTTTTTCATGGGTGTGATTAAGAATTACACCTGCACTAATCAGATTTACCAGAATTTTTGAAGCCCTCCACTTACTAATATTTACCATCTTACGGAATTGCTGAAGTGTTATTCGATCATTGTCCTCCAAGTATTTAAGAAGTGCCTCCTCATTCTTGCCATACTTTATTAGTGTCCCTTTATTGCTTGATTGTCTTTTTAGTACGTCAACAATAATTTTACTCGCCAAAAGACTTTTATCTTTACTCCGAATATGAACCCACCATTTGCCATCCTCTCCTTTTGCTGAGTATGGTTTTGACTCCCCTTCTGGGACTGTACATTCCAAGATTACTTTACCACCAATGTTATGCTCCTCAAGCTCCAATTCTATCTCGGGTTTGCAGTAAAACGATGCAGCTAAATCAAGCATGTACTTTTCATCTTCACTTCGAATACCAGCAATACTCCGATTATCTCTTACCCCTACCAAGAGAACACCTCCTTTGTGATTGGCAAAACTGACCATTGTTTTTGCAATTTTAGAAGCACTACTTATCTCTTGTTTGTAATCAAGAGTTTCACCTTCTCCATCAATTAAATATTTTTTTATTCGGTCGATCACCCGTATTTAAATAGGTTTCAATTCTTGTAACGCAGACCTATACTCTGCTATTATTTCAACAACAATGTCTGCTGCTGGTTTTATCTCATCAATATAACCGCTAATCTGACCAATCTCAAGCTCTCCTTCTTCAAGGTCTCCCTCAAACATCCCCTTTTTTGCTCTTGCTCTCCCTAAAATTATTTTTAATTCGTCTTCGGATGCCCCACTCATTTCTGCACGAGCAATTTGTTCCCAGAACTTATTTTTCAATAGGCGTGCAGGAGTAAGTTTTTTTATGCTTAATTGAGTGTCACCGTCTTTGGCCTTTAAAACTGCTCTTTTAAAATTGATATGAGCTGATGACTCTTCAGAAGTTACAAAACGACTTCCAATTTGAACACCCTCAGCACCCATAGCCATAGCTGCGAGCATCGTTCTGCCTGTGCCTATCCCTCCAGCAGCAATTACAGGGATTTTGACGATTTTACATAGTTGAGGTACAAGCACAAGAGTGGTCGTTTCCTCTCGACCATTATGACCTCCCGCCTCAAAACCTTCAGCAACAATAGCATCCACACCACAAGACTCTGCTTTTAATGCAAACTTTTCATTGCTTACCACATGGACAACTATAATCCCTCTTTCCTTGAGATGTTTTGTCCAAATAGCTGGATTACCCGCTGATGTAAAAACAATTTGAACTTTTTCTTCAATTACAATCTGGATTAACTTTTCGATTTCAGGATATAACAAAGGAATATTCACTCCAAAAGGTTGATTAGTGGCTTTTTTACACTTTTGAATATGTTCTCTTAAAATATCTGGGTACATACTACCTGCACCAATGATCCCAAGTCCTCCAGAATTACTCACAGCACTTGCTAGTCTCCATCCACTACACCAAATCATCCCTGCTTGAATAATGGGGTATCTTATTCCAAACAACGATGTAATTCGTTTTGTCATTTGGCGAAGTTAGGAAATTGTTAAAACAGATAATCGATGAATAGGAATAACTTTTCTGATTAACTTCGTTTTATGAATTTCTCCTATTGGGAAAAAGAATACTTAATTTCTCCTTCTGACTACCTTATTGTTGGGATGGGGCTTGTAGGTCTTCAAACGGCAATTAATCTCAAAGAAAAACACCCAAAAGCAAGTATTGCAGTCATTGATAGGCATGGCTGGGGGCTAGGGGCTAGCACTCGAAATGCTGGATTTGGATGTTTTGCAAATGTCTCTGAAATATTAGATGATCTGAAATATGATACCCCAGAAAATGTGTACGAAACGATATCAAAAAGATACCATGGGCTTATCAAACTTCAAAAAAAATTTGGCGATCATAATATTGACTATCAAACTAAAGGAAGTATCGAGATATTCACCCGTAAAAATAAGCATGAACTTCATGAAGCTATTGATAGTTTGCAGGGTATCAATACTATTTTATCCCGAGAATTAGACCTTGACCGTGTTTTTACATACAAAAGCAAATGCTTACTACCTGGTGTAATAGGAACTATCCATAATGAGTATGAGGGGCAACTCAATACCGGCAAAATGTATCGTACCATTTACCGCTATGCTCAAAGTTTAAATATCAATCTAATTGGTGGATTAGAAGTACTCGATTGGAACGGTGAAACTCAAATAACCGTTAAAACTAAACAAAAGATTCAATTAGAAACTAATAATTTAATATTGTGTACCAACGCATTCACTCCTAATTTAGTCGATGAGGATATTTCCCCATGTAGAGGGCAGGTAATCGTCAGTGAACAGATGGATCAATTGCCGATTGAAGGCCTTTATCATTATGATAATGGCTATTATTATTGGAGAGATATTGATAACCGCATACTTCTTGGTGGAGCTAGAAACTATGACTCTATTGGAGAAACCACAGATAAAATTGAGACAAGCGATGTTATTATTTCTGAGCTCAAACGCTTTATGGAGGAGCAAATTACGGGTAGACCTGTTTCTGTAGAATATCAATGGAGTGGCATCATGGGGATGGGAAAATCAAAACAAAAAATGCCTATCATTAAAAAATTAGAACCTCATGTATTTCTTGCAGCCAGACTTGGAGGCATGGGAGTTGCACTTAGTGCTAGTGTTGCCGAAGATATTCTTGAAATGATCGTCTGATTACCCTTTTAAGATACTTCGAGCTATCACGATTCGTTGCACTTCGCTCGTACCCTCATAGATTTGAGTAATTTTAGCGTCCCGCATCATTCGCTCTACATGATATTCTTTCACAAAACCATACCCTCCATGAATTTGAACTGCCTCTGTGGCAACCCACATTGCTGTTTCTGAAGCATATAATTTAGCCATACTTGATGCTTGTGAATAATCTTCTCCCGCATCCTTTAGTGCTGCAGCTTTAAAACATAAAAGCCTTGAAGCTTCAATACGTGTAGCCATATCAGCCAACTTGAATTGAATGGCTTGATGATTCATGATTTCCGTTCCAAATGCTTTACGTTCTTTTGAATATTGTAATGATCGCTCATAAGCTCCACTTGCAATTCCAAGAGCTTGGGCAGCAATTCCTATTCGTCCACCACTAAGAACCTGCATGGCAAACTTGAACCCAAATCCTTCCTCACCGAGGCGATTTTCTTTAGGTACTTTCACATCTTGAAACATGATTGAATGAGTATCTGACCCACGGATTCCTAATTTATCTTCTTTATTACCTACTGTAAACCCTTCCATATCAGAAGTTACAATCAAGCAATTAATCCCCTTGTGTCCTTTTTCAATATCTGTTTGAGCCATTACTAAAAAAGTGCTACCTGTCTTACCATTAGTAATCCAATTCTTGGTACCATTTAATAAATAATGATCTCCCATATCAATTGCTGTAGTTTTTTGACTTGTAGCATCACTACCTGCTTCAGGTTCACTTAGGCAAAAACCACCATGAATTTGGCCACTCGCTAGGGGCTTAAGAAAACGTTCCTTCTGATCATCATTTCCATATTTTTCTATTCCCCAACAAACTAACGAGTTATTTACACTCATCACCACACTTGCACTAGCATCTACTTTGGAGATTTCCTCCATAGCTAACACATAGCTAATGGTATCCATACCGCTGCCGCCCCATTGAGGGTCAACCATCATCCCCAACATGCCTAACTCCCCTAATTTTTTTATTTGTTCAGTTGGGAATCGCTGTTCGTTATCTCGCTCAATAACACCCGGCAATAACTCCGATTCTGCAAAATCTCTAGCAGCCTTTTGTATCATTAAATGCTCTTCTGAAAGTTTAATATCCATACTGTTTTTTCACAAATGTATAGTAATGCTCCTCGAAAATCTTTATTTTGAGGGCTTTGATGGGCTTGTTTAGAATGGGGTTAAAAAAGAAAAAAATAAAAGATAATATTTGCTTTTTTAAAAATGAGTCCATTCACCCCACGATATCTTAAAAAAGGGGATACAGTAGGCATCGTATCTCCAGCTCGCCACATCAACCGAAAACAGGTCGAACCTACCATTAAATGGCTCAATAAATTTGGACTCAATGTAGAACTCGGTCCCAATATGTTCAACATACTCGACCAAATGGCGGGGTCTGATTCAGATAAAATTCATGACTTTCAAGACTTCATTGACGACCCAAATATTCAAGCAATTCTATGTTCACGAGGAGGGTATGGATCGGTTAGAATACTAGATCAACTGAATTTTCAACCAGTAATTGATAAAAAAAAATGGATTCTAGGTTATAGTGATGTTACGGCTATCCATTCACATATTCAAGCTAATTATGGATTCCCAACCCTTCATTGCACTATGCCCATCAACATTACAGGGTCTGATGATTTCCAGGAAACTGCCAGTAACCAAAGTTTAATTGATGCTTTATTTGGCAAAGATTTATCATACCATTTGCCTAATAACTCACTAAATAGATATGGAGAAGCTAGTGGCCGATTAATTGGAGGAAACCTTAGTATGCTTTACAGCTTGTGCGGTTCTAAATCTGATATTTCTACCGATGGCTGCATACTATTTTTGGAAGATTTAGATGAGTATCTATATCATATTGATCGTATGATGATGAATCTCAAAAGAACAGGCAAGTTACAAGCATTGTCTGCACTCGTTATTGGTGGAATGAGCGATATGAATGACAATCCCATTCCTTATGGAAAAAATGCACTGCAAATCATTTCAGATCACACCAAAGATTATGATTACCCCGTCTATTTTGGATTAGATGCCGGACACACTCAACCTAATCTATCTCTCAGACTTGGCATGAATGCAAACATCCGTGATAATACGCTATTTTTGCCTGCCTAGAACAGTATGGCCATTTATCAAGCAGGCAAGCAACTTACTAAATTTATCATCAGTGGAGTATTAGCCGTTGGAGTAGATTTTGTTGTATATTTTTTACTATCACAATACATGGGGACTAATGAATCAAAAGCATTAAGTTTTTGCTCAGGTATGATTGTAACTTATAATCTAAATAAATACTGGACATGGAGACAAACTGATAAAAACAATAAACGTCTTTCACTATTCGCCGTGTTGTATTTTGCTGCATTAATTATTAATGTATCGGCAAATAGTTTTCTTATCGATAGCATACCTAACTACCTATTTCGATTTTCATTAGAATCAGAAGTTCAAGAAATTATTCAATCATACGCCCTGAGTTTAGACAAATTTTTAGCGTTCTTTTTTGCAACAGCCTTGAGTGCTACAGCTACTTTTATTGGACAAAAGTACTGGCTCTTCAAACAAAAAGATTAATCTAGTATTCTGGTCTATTTAATATAGTATCTGCAATTACAGCCGATTTTAAATTAAATGAAGACTCACTTTTTTCTACTTCATCTTCAATATCCTGTATTTCAGAAATATCTTCCCTAATTTCCTCTATGGGTGGACCTGTATCTGCATTATGATGGTTTTCAAAAATTGAATCTTGTTCGTCTAGAAATTCTACATCGATTTTGGAATCTTCAAAGTCCTCCTCAAAAGTTTCAGTTTCAATCTCTTTATAAGTTTCCTTTGGAGTGTCTTCTGCTTTCTTCTCCATCATTTCACTTAGGATATCTTCAAATGTTGGAAGCTTTGGAGTAGTTTTTTTTCTTTTATCTGAATTTGGTGAAGAATTAGGAAATTGTTGTGTTTTTTTGTTAGCCTTATACGCTTTGTATAGCAACCAAAAAAATACAGGTAAAAATTTGTAAAAATTCTCCATAAAACTAAGCGAATGTAATGAAAAAAAAACTGGTATTAAGCCTAGGATCGAATCTTGGAAATCGTTATGCCTATTTACTTATGGCCATTCAAAAAATTGAAAAATCTTTTGAATCAAAGCCTGTAATTGCCCATTTTTATGAAACCCCTCCATGGGGAAATGAGAATCAATCCCGTTTTATTAATACCGCTATATATCTTCATACAGATATTACCATCGAGCAATGCTTTAATAAAATTCAAGACATCGAAAAAGAAATGGGTCGAAAAAAAACAGAAAAATGGGGTCCTCGATTAATTGACATTGATATCCTTTTTTACGAGTCTAATATCACGAACAAAAAAGAATTAATCGTCCCACACCAACATCTGCATGAACGTGCTTTTGTACTCATTCCTCTAAAAGATATTCTCCCTCATTTTGTTCATCCGATAATCAATAAGTCTATCACAGAACTTTGCAATGATGAACTAGATAATAATACTACATTATTTTTCAAAAACAATTAGTCATGAATAACTTACATTGTATCGGAAATATCAGTTATTGGCATTCCATTCTTCAACAAGAATCTGACTTTGTCTATACTAACCATACCTTTCAAAAGCAGTCCTACTTATCTCAATTTGAGATTATGACTAGCAATGGAAGGCTCAAATTAAGTATTCCTACTCAAAAACCCTCAAGAAAAGGGATGTTTGATAAAGTCTTAATCGATTACACTAATAATTGGCAAGTTGAAATGTGTAGATCTATCCAAAATGCGTACAGTAAATCACCATTTTTTCTTTATTATGGCTACAAGATTGAAGAAGTCATTTTAAAAAAACATGTTACACTTATAAATCTTAATTGGGAGTTATACCGCATATTAAGCAAATGTATTCATATGCCTTCTATCATGAAATTAGACCATGAAGTAGTGGTAATGTATAATCATAATAATCTTAATAAATTATCGAGTTATCCTCAAGTTTTTGATGATCGCTGGGATTTTGAAAGCAACCTCAGCATAATAGATGTACTTTTTAACTTGGGCCCAGAAACAATAGACTATCTTTTAAGCATTCGAGTATGACCCCATCTTGCTGAATTTTTTGATTCGTTCATTAACTAGTTTTTGAGGCTTTAGTTCTGCAAGTTCTTTAATCTGTTTTTTAAGTTCTGCTTTGAGCGTCTTACTCATTGCCTCAGGGTTATTGTGAGCTCCGCCAAATGGTTCGGGGATAATACCATCAATTAATTTGTTTTTGAGCATTTGATCTGCTGTAAGATTAAGGGCTTCTGCTGCTTTTTCTTTGTACTCCCAACTATGCCACAAAATAGACGAGCAACTCTCCGGAGAGATTACAGAGTACCAAGTATTTTCAAGCATCAAAACACGATCTCCAACACCAATTCCTAGAGCTCCACCACTAGCACCTTCACCAATGACTACACAAATAATAGGCACTTTTAGAGTAGCCATAACCATCAAATTTTTAGCAATTGCTTCACCTTGCCCTCTTTCTTCGGCTTCAAGACCTGGAAAAGCTCCTGGAGTATCTATTAAGCAGATTACTGGTAAATCAAACTTTTCGGCAATTTTCATGAGCCGCATTGCTTTTCGATAACCTTCTGGATTTGGCATCCCAAAATTTCGATACTGTCGTTGTTTGGTAGTTCTTCCTTTTTGCTGACCAATAATCATCACATTGATATTATCAATTTGAGCTAAACCACCGACCATTGCTTTGTCATCTCCAACGTTTCGATCACCGTGAAGTTCAACAAAGTTTTTGGTGATTGCACAGATATAATCTAGGGTGTATGGTCTATCGGCATGACGAGATATTTGAACCTTTTGCCATCCCGTAAGATCTTTGTAAAGATTCTTTTTTTCGTTATTTATTTTCTTCACTAACTGAGCAACCGTGTCACTCATATCTACCTTACCTTTTTCGTGAGTTTCCTGAGCCTTTTCAAGCTGTTCGTATAACTCTTCTAAGGGTTTTTCAAAATCTAATAATATAGGCATTGAACTTATTTGATAAACAAATGTATAAATCTATTCGGAATAGATTGAAATAAATTTAAACAGAAATTTTAGGTAATGATTTTAATTAGAAGTAGGTTTTAATAAAACAAAAAACCCAACTCACTGATGAGTTGGGTTTAGCGGACTGGACGGGACTCGAACCCGCGACCCCCTGCGTGACAGGCAGGTATTCTAACCAGCTGAACTACCAATCCTTAAAGGTGTGCAAATATAACACAACTGAAATATTACAAATGCTTTTCTAGAATATTTTTCAACTTAAGCAAACAACCTCACTATCAGCAAGTTGATATCTATCTTTACCCTCTTTACAAGTAGCAAAACCTAGATTATCAAATTTTAATTGATGCCCATGTTTACTTATCCAACCTATCTGCTTACTTGGGTTACCTACTACCAAAGCAAAGGCTGGAACATCTTTAGTAACCACAGCTCCTGCTCCGACAAGACAATACTCCCCCAAATTGTTCCCACAAATGATTGTTGCATTAGCTCCTATGCTCGCTCCTCTTTTTACAATAGTCGTCTGATATTTATCTCTTCTGATTATTGCACTTCGCGGATTTACAACATTAGTGAAAACCATACTTGGTCCCAGAAAAACATCATCCTCACAAACAACTCCAGTATATATACTTACATTATTTTGAACTTTCACATTATTACCTAAAATAACTTTTGGGCTAATCACTACATTTTGACCAATATTGCAATTTTGACCAATAATACTATCCCTCATGATATGACTAAAATGCCATATTTTAGTTCCTGCTCCGACTGTCGATCCGTCGTCTATGAATGATGATTCGTGAACAAAAAAATCCATTAATTAAATTCTTTAGGGTGAGCATAATTATATAAATCTTCTTCAGGTAGATTTTTAAAATACTCATACGTTAATTTTAGTCCGTCTTTGCGGGTTACTTCTGGCTTCCAATCAAGTATATCTTTTGCTTTTGTGATATCGGGTTTTCGTTGTTTTGGATCATCTTTTGGTAAATCTTTGAATACAAGTTTCTGGTCGGTTCCTGTCAATGCCACAATTTCTTTAGCAAAATCAAGAATACTTATTTCATCTGGATTCCCAATATTTACTGGATATGCATAATCGCTATGAAGAAGGCGATAAATCCCCTCAACCAAATCCGACACATAACAAAAAGATCTGGTTTGACTTCCGTCTCCAAAAATAGTAATATCCTCACCTCTTAATGCCTGGCCAATAAATGCTGGGAGTGCTCTCCCATCATTTAACCTCATTCGGGGGCCGTAGGTATTAAAAATACGAACTATTCTAGTTTCTACTTGATGATAGGTGTGATATGCCATCGTCATTGCTTCTTGAAAACGTTTTGCTTCATCATATACCCCTCGTGGACCTACGGGATTAACATTCCCCCAATATTCTTCAGGTTGTGGATGCACAGTAGGATCTCCATATACCTCACTTGTCGATGCAATAAGCATTCTTGCTCCTTTGGCTAAAGCAAGGCCTAAACAATTATGAGTACCTAAACTCCCCACTTTAAGTGTTGGAATTGGTATTTTGAGGTAATCTATTGGGCTTGCAGGTGATGCGAAATGTAGGACATAGTCTAGATCTCCTGGAATGTGTATATACTTGGAAACATCATGGTGATAGAAGTGAAAATTTTCAAGTGGCATTAGGTGCTCTATATTTTTCATGTCGCCAGTGATAAGATTATCCATAGCAATTACTTCATATCCCTCCTTAATGAATCGATCACATAAGTGTGACCCTAAAAATCCAGCTCCTCCAGTTATTAAAATTCTTTTCATCTTTTACTTAGTTCCAATACAATGGTATTCATATCCAAGATCCTTCATCTCTTTTTTATCATATATATTTCTGCCATCGAAAATAATTTTGTTATTCAATAACGTAGAAATTTTATCAAAATCTGGCACCTTAAACTCCGACCATTCGGTTACAACTAAAAGTGCATCCGCATGCTCTAATGCCTTATATGGATCAGATACATAAGATATTTTATCGCCAAGTATGCGTTGAGCTTCATGACTAGCAACAGGGTCATAGGCAACCACTTTCCCGCCAGCAATAAGAATCTTATCAATTAAAACTAATGATGGAGCTTCTCTCATGTCATCCGTATTTGGCTTGAAGGACAATCCCCACATCCCAAAAGTCTTTCCAGTCAAATCCTCCCCCATAGAGTTCGTCAGTTTTGAAAATAGAATTGATTTTTGATCATCATTTACATCTTCAACAGACTCAAGAATTCGCATCTGGTAATTATTTTCTCTTGCTGTTTTGATTAATGCTTTTACATCCTTTGGGAAACAACTCCCCCCGTAACCAATTCCTGAATATAAAAACCTACTCCCAATTCTTGGATCACTCCCTATTCCTTTTCTAACAGAGTTTACGTCTGCACTCATTCGCTCACACAAATTGGCAATATCATTCATAAAGCTAATTCGGGTTGCAAGCATAGCATTAGCCGCATATTTTGTCATTTCTGCAGATGGTATATCCATAAATACAAGCGGATGGCCATTCATAATAAATGGTTTATACAACTTATTTATGATACTTTGTGCCTGTTCACTATCAACACCTACCACTATTCGATCAGGTTTCATAAAGTCATCAATTGCAGCACCTTCCTTCAAAAACTCCGGGTTACTCGCTATATCAAAATTAATATTTTCACCACGTTTATCTAATGCTTCTTGTACAGCATGTCTCACCTTTTTAGCTGTTCCGACAGGCACAGTACTTTTGGTGACTACAACCCCATAATTATTCATATGCTGGCCTATTTCACTAGCTACAGCTAACACATACTTTAGGTCAGCACTACCATCCTCATCTGGAGGAGTACCAACAGCAATAAATGCAACATCTGAATCCTTAATACTCTCTTTGAGAGATGTACTAAAGTTCAACTTTCCTTTTTCATAGTTTCTTACAACCATAGATTCAAGACCTGGTTCATAAATGGGCATCACCCCTTTTTTAAGACCTTCAATTTTGTTCGTATCAATGTCTACACACGTAACATCAATCCCTACCTCGGCCAAACATGTACCTGTAACCAGACCAACATAACCTGTTCCTACAACTGCTATTTTCATTTCAATGTTTTTATTTCTAAATTTACTGCAAAGATATATTTTGTCCCTACATAAACGGGATTTTGACTCAAAGTCAGTTAAAACAAAGTAAGTATTTTTAGATACCATTATAATAGTTTTCCTTTGTGGGTCTATTTATGAACCGAATATTACTTCTGATTTGCATTGTAATACCCCAATTGGTATTGTCACAGTCTGAGGTAAAAACATCCCAAGCTTTTTTGTTTACTCCTCATCTTGCTTTTCATAAAGTCGGTGACGATATGAAGGATCGTTTTAATAACTTCAATTCCATTGGGATGAATATTGACTATAAATTCAAAAACAACATCACCATAGGTATTGACTACGATTGGTTTTTTGGTCGATCGGTCAAGGACAACGGCATCTTTAGTAATATCAATGGAACATCTGGACTAATCATAGACCAAAACGGAGATTTTTCGGTAATCAACTTACTTATCAAAGGCAATTATGCTACTGTGAATTTGGGGTACCTAATCAACCTACCCAGGGTACAATCAAACTCAGGCATTCTCGTCCAATTAGGAGGTGGGTTCATGCAGCATAAAATTGATATTTTTTCATCACAAGTAACTATTCCTCAACTCAATGGAGATTATGAAAAGGGCTACGACAGACTTACCTACGGTCTGGCAGTCAAACAATTTGTTGGGTACCAATACCTCGTAAACCACAACCGATATCATTTTAGAGCAGGTGTTGAGTTCAATCAGGGGTTTACACAAGGTCGTCGCACGTGGAATTTTAATACCAATGACTCCGGATTAGATAAACGATTTGATACAACCATTGCATTAAAATTGGGAGTTATTGTACCTGTCTACACTAAAAAAGCAGAGGACGAAGAATTCTTCTACAATTAAGTAATGATGTTTAAAATCGCTTATCACATTACCATTAATTTCATCGCTTTTTCACTTCCATTTTTTGGAATTTTTTCATCAAAAATCAAAAATTTTTTAATTGCACGTTCTAATTCAAATAGTCCTACTCATGGAAAAGTAAAGTTTTGGATTCATTGTTCTTCTTTGGGAGAGTATGAAATGGCCATACCCGTCTTAAATGAACTATCTAAATCACACTCCTTAGAAGATTTTGTCATCACCTTTTTTAGCCCTAGTGGATACGAACAGGTTAAAAACGGACCCCATGCATCACGCATCATGTATCTCCCTTTGGATACCTCAAAAAATGTCAGACAATTTTACAAAAAATACAACCCACAAAAAGCTCTTTTTATTCGATACGACTTTTGGTATAACTTCATTCAATATGGCCAAAAAAATGACACGAAATTCTATTTGATCAACGGTCGTTTTCAATCAGAACATTTCATATTTGGGCTGTTTGGCCGGCCCTACCTTAAACTAATTCGAAAGTTTGAAAATCTATTCACCTCAGACAAAATCAGTAGTGAGTTATTAAAGAAAATCAACGAGCGAACTCACTTTGTTGGAGACACTCGTTATGATCGAGTAGCAGAGATATTAAAAACCGATAAAGATTATCCAGAAATCAAAGATTTTAAAGCTAATAGAAAATTACTCATTATTGGTTCATCATGGGAAAGAGAAGAAGCACTGACAAAAAAGCTTCTGGATACCGTACCTGAGAATTTGGCTATTATCATAGCTCCGCATGATATTAAACGGACCGACCAAATTCTTGAAGTTTTTAAATCTTATTCTCCTAAACGATATACCCATGGTGACTTTGATAACAAAACATCGGTATTAGTATTAGACACCATTGGTATGCTATCTAGTTTATATCGGTATGCTGATTTCAGTTTAATTGGTGGAGGATTCCATGGTGCATTACATAATGTTATTGAGCCTGCAGTATGGGGCAACCACATCAGTTTTGGGCCAAAAATTCAAAAATTTACAGAAGCTCATGATGCCATAGAACATGGTTTTGGATTTGCCATAACACATGAAGATCAATGGATTCAGATAATAAATAATCTCATTCAAGACACTCAAAAACTTCATGAAGTCAAGCAAAAATCAAAAAAATTTGTGGTTAATCAACAACAGGCTACCCGTAAAATTACTAAAGATATTTTACATTAAAATCTAAATTGGTCTTTACCGAATCACTTTTTAATTGAAGATTATTTCAAACTTACTGAGACCACATCACCTTCTTTGGCAACTTGAGTGATGCCATGCTTAGCTAATCCTTTCAGGGCTTTATCCCATTGTTTGTTGCTGAGTTCTATCCGACTTTTTAAATCACTGATTTCAAGGGTTCCATTTTCAGAAAGAATCGTTTTTACCGCTTGCTCGTTATCAGTCAGCTTTAATGTTTCTACTTTCTTCTCTGGTCTCATCTGTGGGAAAAACAATACTTCTTGTATACTTGAATTATTGGTTAGTAACATCACTAATCGGTCAATTCCAATACCGATACCTGCTGTTGGTGGCATCCCATATTCCAAGGCCGTAAGAAAATCTTCATCAATAAACATGGCTTCATCATCTCCACGTTCCATGAGTTTCACTTGCTCTTCAAAACGTTCACGTTGATCAATAGGGTCATTTAACTCACTATAGCAATTTGCAATCTCTTTACCGTTGACAATCAATTCAAATCGCTCAGTTAAGTTTGGGTTGTCGCGGTGTTTTTTGGTCAATGGCGACATGCTCACAGGGTAGTCCATGATAAATGTGGGTTGGATAAGCAGGTGCTCTACCTTCTCCCCAAATATTTCATCGATTAATTTACCCGATCCCATGCTCTCTTCTACCTCAGCACCTAATTCTTTAGCAGTCTTGAAAAGCTCTTTTTCAGTCATCTGACTGATGTCGATTCCTGTATATTTTTCAATCGCACCAAAAATGGTTAATCGCTCAAATGGCTTCCCAAAGTCGATGGTGTGCTCCCCAAAAACAACTTGAGAAGTCCCATTGACATCTTGAGCAATTTGCTTGAACATCGCCTCTGTTATGTCCATCATCCATTTGTAGTCTTTGTAAGCAACATAAAGTTCCATCTGACTAAACTCAGGATTATGGGTACGATCCATTCCTTCATTTCTAAAATCTTTGGCAAACTCATAAACCCCTTCAAATCCTCCAACAATTAGTCGCTTAAGATACAGCTCATTTGCAATTCGTAGATACAACGGAATATCCAAGGCATTATGGTGTGTAATGAATGGTCTTGCAGCAGCTCCTCCAGGAATTGCTTGAAGAATAGGAGTTTCTACTTCCATGTATCCTTTCTCATTGAGGAAGTTTCTCATACTCGATACCGCCTTGGTTCGCTTAATGAATGTCTCACGAACTTGTGGGTTGACAATCAAATCGACATATCTTTTTCTGTATCGTTGTTCTGGATCTGTGAATGCATCATAAACTTTTCCATCAACCTCTTTGGGCATAGGCAGTGGGTTGAGGGATTTGCTCAAAACTGTCAACTCTTTAACGTGAATAGACAACTCCCCAGTCTGAGTTCTAAAAACAAAGCCTTTTACTCCAATAATATCTCCGATATCTAAGATTTTCTTAAAGACATCATTATACATGGTTTTGTCCTCATCGGGACAAAGTTCATCCCTATTAAAATAAGCCTGAATAGTTCCTTGCTCATCTTGAAGTTCAGCGAAACTGGCCTTCCCCATGATTCTACGTCGCATCATACGACCTGCAAATGAAATTTGCTGAAACTTATCTGGGTTTTTATCAAACGCTTTGCTGATTTCAACACTCGAATAATCTTTTGGATAAACATCCGCTGGATAGGGATTAATGCCCAATGATCTTAACTTGTCAAGTGCTTGTCTTCGTTGAAGTTGTTGTTCGTTTAGCTCCATGGTTTAGTAAAATGGCTACAAATATAATTTTACCCCCGTCAGAATTCAGTCATTTACACAAAATTGAACCAACTAATTGGTGGAGTTAACTGTCTATATCGACATTCGAAGTGTATTTTTGTTCATTCATGCGTTGGAAAATTGGAATTTTGATTATACTTCTGGGCTTTGTTGATCTAAATGCTCAACAAAATTCAATAGCACTTCCATCAAAAACCCCAACCTATGAGTTTGTAGCTAACCGTGGGCAGTGGCATCCACTCGTGTTATATCGAGCAGAAATCCCATTTGGAAATCTATACCTAGAAAGTCAAGGACTGACTTATGATTTAATTAATCCCGAAGATTACCACCAAATACACCAATGGAAACATGATCACCCAGGATTGGAGAATAAAATAATCCCCAAAAAACAAGCCCTTAAAATGTATTTCATGGGGCTTGAAAGTTCTCCTCACACAAAATCATCCAACATTCAATCTCATTATTACAATTATTTTTTTGGTGAGAATCCACAAAACTGGGCAAGTAAGATTCACCCTGCTGGAGAAGTCAAATATTCCAACGTTTATTCTGATGTAGATTTTAGAATAGACGGTGAAACTAATTTAAAATATGAATGGATTATTCAACGTCCCACACTCGAAAAAATCAATCAGATTAAGATAAAAATAGACGGTGCAGACTCATTTAAAATTAAAGATGAACAACTCAACATCTATACTTCTGTTGGAATCATTAGTGAAGAAAAACCTTACACCTACCAACTAATCAATGGTGAAAAAATTAAAATTGCCTCATCATATCATCTCGATGAGAATATATTGAGCTATCAAATTTTATCTGACTTCAACCCAGATTATCCTCTGATTATCGACCCAAAACTTATATTCTCAACTTATTCGGGTTCAAAGGGTGATAATTTTGGTTATACTGCAACCTATGATAGTAGAGGAAATTTATACGCTGGAGGTATTGTAGACGCATCTATCCAACCCTACCCAGTAACAACAAATTCATATGATACTAATTTTAATGGAGGCACTGGTTCTCAACCTGCTAATTTAGCTTGCGATATCAGTATTTCTAAATATGACAGTGCTGGATCTAAATTGTTATGGGCAACCTATCTGGGTGGTAGTCGAGATGAATACCCCCATAGTTTGGTGGTAGATAAAAATGACGACTTAATTATACTAGGGACCACATACTCTCCAAAATTTCCCCACACTACCAATTGTGTTGACTCTACACATGCTGGAGGAACAGATATTATTGTCTCCAAACTTAGCGAAGATGGGACTACGCTCATTGGTTCGACATTTATAGGGGGGGTGTCCAATGATGGACTCAATCAAAACTCGAATTTGAAGTATAACTATTCTGATGATTTTAGAGGCGATGTTATCACAGATGACCTCGGGAATATCTTTGTAGCAACTACTACATTATCCGATAATATAGTAACAAAGAATGCATCCCAAACTAATAAGAACAGTGTTTATGATGGTTTAATTTTTGAACTTAGCCCCGACTGCAAAACACTGAATTGGCTTACCTATTTTGGAGGGGATGGTTCAGAGGCATTATACAGTATAAAATTAGACAATCATGATAATGTGTATGTAGGTGGTGGCACAACTAGTTCTAACTTACAAACTCCAGATACTGTTTTCTCCCCCGATTTTAATGGAAAAACAGATGGAGTTATTGCTGTATTTGATAAATCTAATAAATCTTTGAAAAAAACAACCTACTGGGGTACCAATGAGTATGACCAAATTTATTTTATTGGTTTGGACGCTTCCAATCGCATTTACGCAACTGGTCAAACTGAAGGTCAACTCAACAAAACTTCAGATACTTATGGAGAAGACAACAAAGGGCAATTCATATTTAGAATTGATTCTGGGCTACAAAATATTGACTTGGTAAGCTCGTTTGGGAATACCCTAAACCAGCCTAATCTAGTGCCAAGTGCTTTTTTAGTAGACGTATGTAATCATATTTATTTTTCAGGTTGGGGTTCTTCTGTAGATCCAAATAATCACCCAGGTAGTACCGATAATATGCCTGTTTCGGGTGATGCTCATCAAAAAAATACAGACAACAATGATTTTTACATCATTGTACTTGGAGAAGATGCTAAAAACCTATTATATGCAACTTACTTTGGTGGAAATATTACCGGTGACCATGTAGATGGGGGAACTAGCAGGTTTGATAAAAAGGGAGTGATTTATCAAAGTGTATGCAGCAGTTGTCCGCCGTCCACAGATGGCCAAACAACACAAGTAAGTGATTTTCCAACAACTTCGGGTAGTGCGTTTGAAACCAACCCGAGTGTTCGATGTAGCAACGCCTCATTTAAAATTGATTTGCAAATAAAAACTGCGGTCATTGCCGATTTCATTGCAAACCCAATGATTGGTTGTGCACCGCTGAATGTATCATTTACCAATCGAAGTATATTGGGAGATTCTCTTATTTGGGATTTTGGAGATGGAGAAAAATCGAATGAGACTAACCCAAAACACGAATACAATATTCCAGGAGAATACACAATTACACTTACCGTAATTGATAGTAATACGTGTAATATATCATCAATATCACAACAAACTATTCGAGTTGTTGACCAATCCGACGCTGATTTTTCTGTGGAATTTAATGGGTGTGATAACCAACTCTCAATTACCAATAATACCATTCGTGGATATAACTATTATTGGTCTTTTGGCAATGGTGATACCTCGATTCAGCAAACCCCAAGTTATCAATACCCTTCAAAAGGAACTTTCGAAATTGAGCTTACTGTAAATAAAGGGTCATTGTGTGAAAGTTCAATTAAAAAATCAGTCACCATTCTTGACGAGGTTATCCCTGAGTTTAAATTATACAATGTCTTTACCCCCAATGGAGATGGCTTAAATGACTGCTTTCAAATGGATGGGAAACTCATAGAATGTAAAGAATATAAACTTCAAATTTTTAACCGATGGGGTGAAAAAGTTTTTGAAACTGACGATTCCAACGATTGCTGGAACGGTGGGGTGAATAATAACACTACCTTATTACCAGAGGGAACCTATTTCTACCTAGTATTGCATGGCTTGAATAGTGATCCAATCTCTGGTATTGTAGAACTAATTAAATAATGAATTACAATTTCTTTTCACCAATAATACAACTTTGTTTAGGTCTAATTTTTTTACCAAATTTAATTTTTGGACAGACAACAATCACAATAGGTGAAAATTCTAATGAACCAACCGTTGTATTATCCCCAAAAAATAGTTCTAATCAAATAATTGCGGCAGCTAACGTTGACCGAATATTTTACTTAGAAAAAGGAGCAACTAATTTTAAAACCATCCAAGGCAAATCTCAACTCGGAGTATATGGTGACCCCGTATTACATTATGCTGATTCTGATTTGTTTTACGCTCATTTATCCAAAACCCAGAATAAGGAATATGGCGATTGGTTTGACCGAATCGTTGTGCAAAAAATTCATGCTCTTAGCCCATGGACTGAGACCTCATATTCTGTGGGTTATAACCCACCAAAAATGCAAGACAAACCCTGGTTGAGCTCCGATAATCACTCAAAAAAATGCAAGGGAAATGTATATATTACATGGACAGAATTTGATAAATACGATAGTAAGGACAGCTCTGATTTTAGTAGAATACGATTTTCAAAATACGTCCCAAATACCGATTCATTTTCAACTGCAATTACCATATCTGACACTGTTGGAGATTGCTTGGATGGTGACAACACGCTTGAGGGTGCAACCACCGCTGTAGGACTAAATGGTGAGATATACGCAGTCTGGGCAGGTCATCAAAAAATTTGGTTTGATAAAAGCATTGATGGAGGAAATTCCTGGGGAGCGGATCAGCAAATTGCGACTCAATTTAAAGGATGGGATATGGAAATGCCAAACATATTTAGGGCCAATGGCATGCCGTTTATTCAGTGTGACACCATTCGAGAAATTATATATATTACTTGGGCTGATGAAGAAAATGGAAATGCCGATGTTTGGCTGATCTTTTCAAAGGACAAAGGAATGTCTTGGAATAAAAAAATATGCATAAGTGAAGCTAAAGGACATCAATATTTCCCCAACATAGCTTTGAATCAGCAAAGTGGTGATGTTTACATCGCATATTACGATCAGTCTTTATCTTCTAAAAGTTTATTCTATGATGTCTCATTGAATAGATTTAATCTTGAAAATCCAAGTCGTAACGAGCTATTTAGAATCACACCTAAAAGTATTCCTCTTCCAGGCAAGAACTATTTTTATGGAGATTATATTGATATCGACTACTCAGACAATACTCTAGCTGTTATTTATCCAAAATTTGACAATAAAAACTCCTCCATAGATATGTTTTTGTGCGAAATAGATAAGTTCACAAAAATTAATAAAACCAATAAAATTAGCCACTCATTAACGAAAAAGGAGAATGAAATTCAATGGGCAGTAAATATTCAAAAACCTTGTACAATCAGCTATAAAATTAAGCTCCATAAAGGTTTTAGATTTAGATTGAATAGAATCAAAGAAACATATTACTTAAGTGAGATTAATCATGATTTTATTTTATACATCGGTCCAAATCACGAGTCTACTCGTGTACGTTACGTTATCAAAGACAAGCAGGATCAGCACATAATTGACCAATTCAAAGGAAAAATTAAGGACATAAAATACTGATAATCATACACTTAATTTTCAAGAGAAGCCATTTTTTTATTAGTAAAAACATTAAGATTTCAAGACTATTATTCTTTGAGTTTTAGCACAAAACAACTTAATTTTGCATTCCATTTTTTAAAGACGAAATACATGTCAAATAAATACAACAACGAAGAACAAAGTGTATTGCAAAAAATACAAAACCAAACAGGATGTTTACTCCTCGTAATTGGTGTAGCTATGTTAGCATTCGTACTTACCGATTTGGTTAGTTCTGGATCTAGTATTTTTAGTTCTAATGATAATTCAATAGGTGAAATAGCAGATCAACCTGTAAGTTATGATGAGTTTAATCAAACTTTTGAAGGTTTAAAAGCACAGCTTATTCAAAATAACCCTGGAATTGCAATTGACGAAAACATCTCGAAGCAGTATAGGGAACAAGCATGGAACATGATTATTGAATCTCGTGTAGTTGAACCAGAATATGAAAAACTTGCTTTAACTGTTAGTCCTGCTGAATTAGAAGATTTGACCATTGGTGATAATACACATCCACAAATTCAACAATCCTTCAGAGACCCTGAATCAAATCAATTTGACAAACAACGATTGATTCGCTTCCTCAAAGAAGATATCAATGCTAATCCCGATGCTCTTCAAAACTGGAACAGCTTTCAACAACAATTTACAGCTGGGCTCATTGCACAAAAATATAATCAGCTTATTATGAGTTCGGTATACACCACTGATATAGAAGCTGTAAATTTTGGAAGAGATAACAACCAAACAAAAAACGCAACTATCGTTAGTCTTCCCTACAGTCAATTTGAAGATTCAACTTTGATAGTAAGCGACAGTGAAATTCTAACCTACGCAAAAGCACACTCAGCTAAGTACAAGGAAGATGCTAGTAGAGACATTGAGTTTATCCGTTTAAATGTAACTCCTTCAAAAGAGGATTCCATGGACATGATGTATCAATCTAAAGAAATTGCTCAGAAATTTTCTGAGGCCAATGATGATTCTGTATTTGTAAGTATCATGAATAGCGAAACACCTTTTAATAAAAGCTATCAACTTAGAGGATCATTCCCAGCATCTGTGGAAGATGACCTTTTTTCTGCAAACGTAGGAGATGTCATTGGACCAAATCAAGAAAATGGAGTTTATAGTGTATACAAAATAACAGATATTGGTTCGGATAGTCTACCATCTGTCAGAGGAAGTCATATTCTCATCAATGTTGCAGGTTCAGATACCGCACAAGCTGAAAAAGATGCTCGTAAACTAATTGCCCAGATAAAATCTGGAGCTACCACATTTGAGGCAGAAGCCAATAGAAAAAATTATGATGCTTCAAGAGGTAAAGGAGGAGATATGGGCTGGATCAGAAAAGACACTAGATCTTATCCTAGACGATTGATTAATCGTTTGTTTACTTCTCCCAAAGGCCAATATTTTGTAACACGCTCTAAAAAAGGCGTACATATTGGAAAGACAACATCTAAAATCAGTAGAAAAACTATTCAAGTTGCTGTTGTTGATCAAAAAATATTTCCTAGCACCAAAACAGATGGAGAATACTACAAAATAGCAGGGGAATTCCTATCAAAGGTCAATGGAGATAAGTCGTTTGAGGAAGTTGCTGAAGAATTGGGTTTAACAAAACGTGTTGCCAACAAGATTAATGAAAGCAAGTTAGCTTTTCCTGGAATTAGCAAGCCTAATCCAATCGCTAAATGGTTATTTAATGATGCTACCAAAGAAGGAGATGTATCAAGCATCATTGATATAGACGGAAGCTATTTTGTGGCAAGAGTAACGAATGTCAAATCTGAAGGACTAGTTGATATAGAAGAGATTCGTACAGATATTGAAGCAATTCTTGTAAATGAAAAAAAATCGGAAAAATTATTTTCTAAACTTGATGATGCACTTAATGATTCAAACACACCCGACGAATTAGCTAGAAAATTAGAAACCACACCAGTATCTATCCCGGCAGCATCGTTTGCTAAATCCAGCCTACCTTATATTGGTTCAGATCTTATAATATCTGGAACTATTTTTGGGCTGCCTGTTGGTAGTCAATCAGAAATTATTCGAGGTGAAAGAGCATTAGCTGTAATATACCTAAATAATGATAATCAATACGAAGCTTCAGATGTAAAAGTTCTTAAGTCGCAAATCACAGATCAGTCTAAACAAGATATGCAGCGAAAAATCAGAGAAACAATAATTGAGAAAGCAAATGTTGTTGATTTAAGATATCGTTTTTACAATTAATTTGGCTAAGACACATAACAATATTTCATATTCAAAGGTGGGGAATGGTCCCCACCTTTGTTTTTTACACGGTTTTTGTGAAGACTCCACAATTTGGGAAAGCACAATAAACCACCTCTCTAAAACACATACATGTGTCAGCATCGATTTGCCTGGTTTTGGCAGAAGTCAGAAGTTAGAATTTCAATCCATTCCTGAACTTTCAGATGCTGTATTCCATATATTACAAAACGAAAAAATTGAAAGCCCTATTATTTTTGGACACTCACTAGGTGGATATGTTGCATGTGAATATGCTTCAAAATACCCCCAAAATATATCCGGCATTGGACTAGTTAATTCAACTAGTATGGCTGACAGTGAACCAAAAAAAGAGAATCGAAAAAAAGCTATTAATTTTATCAAAAAACATGGGACTTCTGATTTTTTTCAATTGTTTATTAAAAATCTAGTTGCTAAAAACAACCAACTATTAATTGATAGTAAATTGATTGAAGTTATTCAGAATACCTCCCAAAAAATTGTAATCAATGGGATGAACGCTATGATGAATCGATCTGACCACAGTCATTTATTATCCCAGTTAGATTACCCAGTATTATTTATTTTAGGAGATAAAGATGAGCATTATTCAAAAAATGAAATCTTTAATCAAGCATCCAAATGCAAACTCGCACAATTAGAAGTCATTAAGAATAGTGGTCATTTATC
>JAQWZS010000246.1 GCA_029253325.1 Bacteroidia bacterium | reverse complement strand
CCGAAGATTGTTGTATTCAGAGACGATTTACCAAAATCAAACGTAGGTAAAATTTTGAGAAGAAAATTGGTTTAATTTAAACCTATTGGTTTCCTAAAATAAGTGGAAGGCCATCTTTTCCACTACCAACTACAACAACTTTACTGTTAGGGGATTTGGATAGCTCTAATGTAGCTTCAATTCCTTTTTCTTTAAGAATTTTATCAGTAAGCGATGCACTAAGAATTTTGTTGGCTACGGCCTTACCTTCTGCATCAATCTTTTGACGTTCAGCTTCTTTCTTAGCTTTCACTAATCTAAATTCATATTCAAGAGCTTCTTGTTCTTGTTTAAGTTTTCGCTCAATAGCATCTTTAATTGTATTGGGGAGAGTTACATCTCTAACAAGGATTTCATTCAACTGAATGAACTGTTTTGAAACTATTTTTCTGGACTCTTCATAAATTTCATTTTGAATTGCATCTCTTTTACTGCTATATAATTGTTCGGGTGTATATCTACCAACTACGCTTCTAGCTGCAGATCGAATAGTAGGTAACAAAACTCGATCAACATAATTTTCCCCTTTTTGTTGATGGAGTTTACCCAGATTCTCATAATCTGGCTGAAACCATGCTGATGCATCTAATTTAATTTCAAGTCCATTACTAGATAATACCGACATTTGCTCAAAAACCTCTTGCTGTCTCACTTCATAGATAATCATTTTGTTCCATGGAGCAACAATATGAAACCCTTCACCAAAAGTTTTATCTGTAACTACACCATTTCCAAAAGTTTTATATAGTACTCCTGCCTGCCCAGAACGGATAGTTGTAGCTGATTTTGTTAGAATGATAAAAAGAAAGACCATTCCAATAATCCATCCGAATTTAAATTTTGGGAAACTAGGAAAGAGTTTTTTGTTATTTACGTTGTACATGATAATTTATTAAGATGCAAATCTAGCGAATTGAAGGAGAACTTGAGTTTAATTCTATGAAAGTAGGCGATCTATCGATTCTTTGACCTCGGTAGTGGATATTGAGAATATGGTGCTGTTTTCAATGGTTTGTTGAGTATGACCAGTTGCAAGAAAGTAGTGATGGACAATGGACTTGTCATTTTTAGGGTAAAAAACACCTTTTACTCCAGGTCCAAAAAGAGCAATGTTTGGGGTATTTTGAGCTGCAGCTATATGCAAAGGACCGCTTTCATTACCAATAAATATGGTTGCTTTAGAGCAAAGTGCAGCATATTCAATCAGGTTGAATTCTCCAACCACATTGCGATTATTCTTATTCTTTATACCACTAAGACACGCATCATTTAAATTTCTATCGTCTTCACCACCCACTAAAACACAAGACATCGAATATTCTTTGTTGATATATTCTATAATTTCTTGAAATCGATCAATTGGCCACCTTCTGGCTTTATCCCTTGCTCCAATATGGATTATCGCAAATTGGTTTAGTCCTTCAAGTTCTAGAAATGTATTAATTTTTTTTATCTCAACAGTTGATAAGCAAATTGTATTTGAGTTTTTTAATTCCCCATTTATTATTGGGGATATTACTTCTAGATTTGTGTCTATTTCATTTTTCTGCCCACCCAAAAACTTATTTTTCAGTCGAATACTTCCTCTATCTAGCCTGTATTTAGGCCTGTGAGTAAATGCATATTGAAGAGTCTTTTTATTTCCTCTTAAATCCAATATTAGGTCATAGTGGTCTTTTTGCAAGACTTCATTTAAGCTGTGAACACAATCTATGTAGTCTAAATTTTTGAAGAAAATAGCATTAAAGGGTTTGCAAAGTATGGTGATTCTAGCCTTTGGATATTGACTATGAATATTGTAGAAAACGGGTAATGCTGTCACTAAATCACCAATTTCATCCATCTTAATTATTAGAATTTTTTTAAATGGATAGGACTTTTTACCTAATAAGTTGATGTATTTGGTTGTAATAAACGAGAGGAAGTATAGTAATTTTTCGTTCAAACCTATTTATTAGTTATCGGGTAAATAATTGGTCTGCTTGGTGATGCATCTGAAATGAAGTTTGAGATGTTTAGTTTAATCAAGTATTCACCATCTGGAATACGATCAGGAATGTATGCAAATTCAGTTATGCTGCAATGGGGTCGGGGTGCAGTTGGGTAATTCCAAAAAATATGATGTGAAGCTAATTTTCCTTCATCCCATTCTGGGTCAACGGAGGGTAAATCAATCACAAGATGTTCTATACCTAATTGCACAATTTTAGACATATCTTCCGGAGTAATAAATGGTGTTTTTTGACCAGAGTAATTCCTTTTAATTTTAGTATTATTGTTGGGTAATGTTCTTATTACTAATGATTTGAAGTTTAAACCAGGAGTTAATTCTAGGTTATCAAAACTTAGAGCTAATTGTCCATTAATTTCAACAGTATCTGCGGTAAAAAGTTGAGCATAATAGAAGTTATCTTGAATATTATCATTTACATGATGTTGGTCTAAACTAATATGACCGTAACATTCAGTGTGAGTGCCATTTCCATGGGGAGTAAATGTAATTGTTTCAAGATTGCAGGAACCTCCATGATTTTTATTACCAACAAACCCATCTTTTTGATACACCTCATATTGAGCGTTATCAATGTTAAAACTCCTTACACCAATACCACGTTGAATAGGTATACCAATTTCAATTCCTTGGGATAAATCTATACATCTAGTGATGTTATTCTCTTTAAACTCAAAAATCACTTAGCAAAAATACTTTTTTGTCTGATTTTTAGTTCTGAATTTTTAACTTCGAGTATCAGTTTGACAAACAATTCATATCAATTAAAGAAAATTTTCAAAATTCTTCTTCTCACATTTGCCTTTTTAATTGGTTTTTTTTCACTTTGGTACACCAATGGCCTAGTTAATAAACTTGAACTTAGAGAACGAGCAAAGATTGCTACATGGGCTGATGCAACTCGTCTTATAGCATCTCCTAAATTTGAAGGTGATGTGAATTTTCTATTCAAAATTATTGAGGCTAATACTACAATACCAGTTATTTTGACTGACGAAAATGGGATTGTGAAAGGAAGCCGTAATCTCGATTCTACAGGTTATAATGTAAATAACTTTATGAGGGATAAGATTAAAACGATGGAGCTCGAAAATGAGCCCATAGAGATCGAATACATTGTAGGTCAAAAAATCAAGATTTTTTATGAGAATTCGGAACTTTTAAATCAGTTAAGAATTTATCCCTATTTCCAGTTGGGTATTATAGCTCTGTTTTTAATGATTAGCTATTTCGCCTTTAGCTACAGTAGGCGAAGCGAACAGAATAAGGTTTGGGCAGGGATGAGTAAAGAAACGGCACATCAACTAGGAACTCCTATATCCTCACTCATTGGATGGGTTGATTATCTTAAAGAATGCGAATATTCTGTACCTCCAAAAATATTGGATGAGATTAACCATGATCTAGAAAGATTAAATCTTATTACTGAGCGATTTTCAAAAATTGGATCTAAGCCTTCATTGTCTATTTGCAATCTTCATGAAGTATTGAGAGAGAGTACTCTTTACATTAATTCTCGGACTTCGGATAAGGTTTCAATTGAAATTAAAGATTGGGACAAATTAAGTGGGATAGATGTTTCTTTAAATAAGCCGCTATTTGCATGGGTAATCGAAAATTTATGCAAGAATGCTGTGGATGCGATGAATGGGGAGGGTAAAATTTGGTTTGAGGTCTTTGAAGACGATTCGAATTATATATTTATTGACATTCATGATACAGGAAAAGGGATTCCCACAAATAAGCAAAAAACTATTTTTAAACCTGGTTATACTACTAAGAAAAGAGGGTGGGGACTAGGATTATCATTGGTTAAGCGTATCATTGAGAACTATCATCAAGGGAAGATTTATGTTAAATCTTCCGAAATTGGAAAGGGATCGCACTTTCGAATTGAGTTATTAAAAACTTAATATTTATACTCTTATAAGGATTGCCTATTTTTTAGCAGGAAATTCGATTGTAAATTTGTACCATAAATAAAATATAATTATGGCATTAGAATTTTCAGATTCAAATTTTGAACAAGAAGTATTAAATAGTGACACTCCAGTTTTAGTTGATTTTTGGGCTGAGTGGTGTGGACCATGTCGTATGATAGGGCCAATCGTAGAAGAGATAGCTACTGAATACACAGGTAAAGCTAAAATTGGTAAGATGAACATTGATATGAATCCAGGTACTCCAATGAAGTATGGTGTGCGTAGTATTCCTACTTTATTGGTTTTTAAAAACGGAGAAGTGGTAGATAAAATCGTTGGAGCTGTTCCCAAAACATCTATAACTGTTAAAATTGATAATCAATTGACTTAATCAAAAAATAATTTTTGTAATATTGAGCGATATGTTTCTTCATTGATCATATCGCTTTTTTTTATGCAAATTCGACCAGAAGATATTGTCCAACCAGGTAGTCTTGATTTACTGGCTAAAAAGGCAGTAGAGGGATTTATTACCGGATATCACAAGAGTCCATTTCAAGGATATTCCGTAGAATTTGCTGAGCATAGACCATACAATGTAGGTGAAAACACCAAGAATATCGATTGGAAACTTTTTGCACGTTCAGACAAACTCTACAACAAACATTTTGATGAAGAAACGAACTTAAGGTGTCATTTTTTGATAGATGCCTCACCCAGTATGCA
>JAQWZS010000233.1 GCA_029253325.1 Bacteroidia bacterium | reverse complement strand
GCGAATAACTTGATGCTTCAATAGATAGTTTGTTTAATTAATTCGTTCTTTTGTATAGTACTTTTACGCGTGCAAAAATACATTCAAAAAATAGGGTTTATTATTCTTATTCTTTGGGCTTGCAAGATTCCTCTTCATGCCCAGGAAATGCAATGGAGTAATCCTATAAGATTAAAAGGCGGAGCAATATTCCCTAAAGTTATTGGCGAAAACTCTTCTGGTGTATTTTTAATGAGATACCGCAATCGATTTTACACCAAAAGTATTTTTTTGGAACGTTATAATTCTGATTTAAACTTGGACTTGAGCCTGTATGTTGATTTAAAAAATGCTCAAATATTGAAAGTTCAGCTAACTCCAAAAGGCATTTTGATCGTCAAATCAAAAAGGAATAAGACGGATAAGAATTATAATATAACGGGTTCTTGGCTATCATTTGACTTGAAACCAATGGGTGAAGAGGTTGCATTATTTACCCATAACAACAAACACCCCCTGAGTTCTAATTCAATTCGATTGTGCATGAATGATTCACTGAACCAATTGGTGGTGAGTCAGATTAGACTCTCCAATAACATATCCATTATTGCAACATATTTATTTGATCAGAATTTTGAATTAATTCAAAAGAAAGACTACCATTTTAGTCACCGACATCAAATAAAAATAAAAGACATATTGATTAATAATCGAGAAACCACCACCTTATATTGTCGAAAAAGCGACCAACTTGATTCAAAAAATCAAGATATTATAATGACTATTAAGAAGGATACTGTTTTGTCTTACCCATTTGCAGATAGCATAACCATTGGCTCAGCATCTCTGATTTACAATCGATTAAATGATGTTGCTCAATTTGTTGGATTTTATCGTCCCAAAACTGGAATAGGGTATGTAGGCACTGTATTTTCAAACTTGGATTCAAATCAATTATTATGGGACACAAAATATCGTCGATTTGATCCAGAATGGCTCAAATCTCTAAACACAGGATTTTTTAGCCCAAACACCATTGCAGAAGATTTTGCCCTTAAGGCATGCGTGCCTCAATCGGACGGAGGACTTCTAATTATTGCAGAGCAAAAAGATATTTCTACAGAAAGTGACATATACATCATTAACGGAATATCCCAAAGCACTGCTAAAAACATTTATAAATTTAACGAAATTTTAAGCTTGAGCTATGATAACGAATACTACCCGCAATGGCGTCAAAGAATTACCAAAAATCAAATTACCATTAATGATGGTGGATATTTCAGTTCGGCTGCTTTATTTGTAAATAAAAAATATACCCAATTATTATACAATGATCAATTCAGAAACTCTGGAGAAGTGGTACAATACACCATGTACAATACTGGACAAACAAATAGCCAAAAACTAATTAAAACTGAGCTCGACTATCTAGCTATTATTCCGGATGGTGCCATGCAAGTTTCTTCCAATAAATTAATTATTCCTACCTATAAGAATAGGAAGTTTTCACTTTTAAAATTGATTTATAATTGATTAGACTACTGACCCAAAAAAATAGCATTGGATTAATATTATCCGGTTTGATTTATCTAAGTTATGCCATCGTATTAGGCGATTTTGCTGCTCAAAAATGGGGCTTAATGATTTTGCTTTATTTAGAGAGTGTAATCTTAAATTACCTCTGTTTTCGATTTGGAATTATAGGTCGAAAAACGGCCCTCCCAACCATATTATTTTCTGTATTTTCAGCATTATTCGTCATTGATTTATCACCCGATCATATTATCTATGGGGCCATATTTTTAAGTACTTTTTATTTAGCATTGAGAGCTAGGGAAATTCCTAATTATTCCAATATATATTTAATCTATGTGGGGCTTATTATTGGAGGATCTCAAGCATTCATGAATCATAGCATATTTTTATTCATCCCAACCTTATTTCTATTTGTTCAGATTGGAATTGTAAATGCTCGAGGTTTTTTAATGGCGTTAATTAATTTAGGGATGACTATTGTAAGTACTGCTGGCATCTATTTTTTAATAGATTCTCCAGAGCATATTGTCGGCATGATTCCGGATTCATCTTCAGATAAACCAATAAATAGTATCGCTCTTATAAAAATTACTTCGCCGATTATCATATTCACTTTTGCCTTTCACATTTTAAAGCTGAATAGTTATTCCTTTAGATTCCCAAATTTGAGTAAAAATATAAATTATACATTTTTAGTACAAGCTCTTCTCGGTTTGACTGTAACTTTGATAAGCAGTAATTATAATCTAATAATATATGCTTTCATGGCCTTGGCTGTTTTGCTATCATTTGTTTTTGTTTACCTTCAACGAAGTGTATTTGCTAATGCTTTGTTCACTGCACTCATAACTGTTATAATCGCATCTCTCTATATGTGTCAAATAATATTCTTGTAACACTGCTAATAATTAATTTTCTTTGTCCAAAAGATTTAGATTTAGCATATGAACGATGATGTAAGAATGATTCTTGACGAATTAAAGGATGCCGCAGAAAAAGCACTAAATCATGTGGCTGCAGAAGTAGGAAAATTACGAGCGGGTAAAGCAACTCCCTCTATGCTAGATAGTGTAACTGTAGAGTATTATGAAAGTCAAGTTCCTCTTAGTCAGGTGGCAAACGTAAATACTCCTGATGCAAAAACAATCATGGTAAAGCCTTGGGAAAAAGGAATGCTTGATGAAATTAGCAAAGGGATAATGCATGCCAACTTAGGATTAAATCCACAAAACGATGGCGAACAAGTGATTATTAATGTTCCTGCACTTACAGAGGAACGTAGAATGCAACTTGTAAAACAAGTTCGAGGAGAAAGCGAACATGGTAAAATCGGATTAAGAAGTGCCCGCAAAGATGCTATTGACTTTATCAAATCTCTTAAAACTGACGGACTTAGTGAGGATATGGCAAAAGACGGTGA
>JAQWZS010000232.1 GCA_029253325.1 Bacteroidia bacterium | reverse complement strand
GTCCTTGTCTTCCTTATCCTTATCTCCTCTGTCCTTGTCTTCCTTATCTTTATCTCCTCTATCTTTGTCTTCCTTATCTTTATCTCCTCTGTCTTTATCTTCCTTATCTTTATCTTCCTTATCTTTATCTCCTCTATCTTTGTCTTCCTTATCTTTATCTCCTTTATCGTCTCTTACTTTTTCGATAATGTCCTTAAAATCAACCTTTTTACATGAGGTGATAAATACAGAACTAAAGATAAACATTGCTAAAACTAACTTGATTGTATTTTTCATTTCTTTAAAATTATTCCCAAATATAACGATTATTTGCTGTAAAATGTTTTACACCCTATTTCTTCATCACTTTGACATACTTGCTACCGCTTTCAGAAGCAACTTGAAGGATGTACATACCACTGTTCCACTCTGAAGTATTCAGCTTATGAATACCATTGGTGAATGTATGATTTTCATTGTACACCTTAGCTCCTTGTAAATCCGTTACTTCTATCTGATAAGCTTCTCCGTTTGACAAACTTACCATTACAGATAATTCGTTGGTCAATGGGTTCGGGTATGCAGAAAAGTCTATTCCAGAAACTACAGCATCAAAACGAACTACTCGAATATCTGAATACTCTGAAGTGCCATCAAAATCTACTTGCTTTAGTCGGTAGAATGCTGTGTTTTCAAAAGAGTGAATACCTTCATCAATATAATTATACTCAATTTGATGTTGACTGTTGCCATTTCCATCAATCTGATCAATCATTTCAAAAGTTCTACCATCGTGGCTACGCTCTATCTCAAAGTGACTGTTGTTTATTTCACTAGCAGTAGCCCAGTGAAGACTTGCACTGTGGTTATTAGTAGCATGAACATCAAAATGGATTAAATCCACAGGTAATGGACTTCCAGAGGCACCACCACCTCCACCACCACCAGAGAATGAAGATACCTTATAAGTAGCTAAGTGGTCTGTACCGTTAGTGTGCGAACTATGCACCCAATTACCTGTAGTTGCACTAGATCCATGATTAAGAATAATTCCAGTAGCACCATTGGCGTGTGGATCTGCAAACGTACCAGCAGAGGTAAGTTTGAACATCTGAAGCTCGTTAGCATTACTTAGAGTTGTACCTTTACTAGATAGTGCAGTTTGAATGGCAGAATACTCCGTATTGGTAAATGGATAAAGAACCGTCACATCACTGGTAGGTTGAGTAGTTGGGGAAACATTCCATTTTCTATTGAAGACTACTCCGCCATCAGTGTTGGTGATGATACCACCAGCACTATTATATGTTGTTGTAGTTGTAGCACCAATTTGAAGAGAAACTCCTGTAGTAGGAACCACAGCACCTGTGCCGGTAAGATTAAGTCCTAAGATTAAGTTTTGATTATCATCACAATAGCAGGTGTAGTTACCATCGGTATCAGCATAGGTAGCAGTATAGGTAGCTGCTGCGGATGGAAGGCTATTTGATGATTCACAAGATTTTAATTCATACGGACCCATATTTACGGTTGAGTTGATTATTCGAGTAGCCCCTGTAATATCTGTACTATAACTAGACATATATGAATCTAGTCCGGAATCTAATGTTGGGCTATTAGCTTTAACCCTAAGCCCGTCATCCCTAGTCATCCAAATACCATCGGCCCCGTCTGGATCATTATAATCAAAAAACAAGGGATTTTGAGCAAATTTATTATTTGAACTATTTGATATACTTGAATTATTTGTACTATTATAGGTTGATGAGGCATCACCCATTGATGAATATTGTATAGTTGTGCCACTGTTATTTATTGAATGTATATCATTTCTGCCAGTACCGCCTGAAGTATTACCATAGAATATTGAATTGTAAATTCCTATGTAACAACTGGACCAACTCTGAAATCCCCCCCCTGCTGAAGAAGCGGTATTTTTAATAAATGCACAGTTGTAAAAGTCTGGATGAGTATGAGAGGTATTTCGAACAGCACCACCATCAGTAGCAGTATTTTCGTAGAAAAGACAATTATAGAAATTTGCGTTACCATTCCAGTTGCAATAAGCACCACCTCCATTAGAAGAGGCAGTGTTGCCTACAATAGCACAATTTTCAATATTTGCGGAGACATAGCTTTGCCCCGAAGAGAAAATATTAGTGCCAACTCCGTGAACATACAACCCACCACCACTATTAGACAAATTATCTTTTATAAGGCAACCAGATATAGTTGGATTTCCTTTCATTATATATAATCCACCACCATAGAGTCTATGAATATTATTTCCGCTGTAGCTATAAGAGCTCGATCCATTTGCATTTCCATTTTGAATAGTCACATTATTTAACGATCCTGACGACCCCAAGCTTTCCAAAATCATAACGTGATAGCAATTGTCAGATGATGAACCAATTGTACCAATATCACCACTTAAAATGACTTCATTTGAAGAAATGTCTCGTTGACTTTTTGCAGTTTCTGTACCAGTAAAACCACCGTATATTCCAATATTTTTGTCTAAATAGAAAGACAAGTCTCTACTTGTAGTACTTATATTCCCGTTGGAAGGAATGCGAGTGGGTTTATATGTTCCTGCAGCTACCCAGATTTCATCACCTGCAGATGATGCGTTGATTGCATCTTGAAGAGCATTATAAGCATTGGTCCAGGATGTTCCATTGTTTGAGCCTGAAGCGTTGTGTTTTACATAAATAGTTGCTGCATTTGATTGATTGAAGCACAGAACACTAAGGCTTATTAAGATAGCTAAAGTACATTGGTTTAGCCTACATAAAATCTGATTTTTGATTGACATGGTATTAGATTTATTACCCATACATTCAGGTATGATGATATTAGTTACGTTCTAGAAAGTTATCTGTAAAGATAAGTTTAATTCTTAATAACAATAGATAAGCTAAGATTTATCCATGTTTAATCGATAAAAAATACCTAGCTTGAGCAACCAACTATCCGAAAAGTCTTGGTTGATTTGGATGCGTTTGTCATCAAAGTATGTGAGTGGCATACCCAATGCTACTTGTTCATTGTACATGCGATAAGATCGTCCTATGGAGCGTCCAAAATTCATTTGAAAGTTTAATCCACTTTTGATTTCGTACCTTAAAAATGTATAAACATCATTCGATGATTTCACAAGGTATCGATGGTCTTCATTTTTAATGGGTGAATTGATGTTATAGCTTCTTACTTGCCCCTTGAAGTTTAAACCTGTTTTTATATTACTTCGAATTGCGTAATCTGCATTAAAAGATAAAGGAAGAGTTGCTTTTACTTCTAGTTTTTTCGAATTATTTAGGTAATAAAAACCAACTATGGGTACAATAAAAGGACCGAACAACTCACCATTACTATACAAACCAAATCTGAAATTGAGTTGATCTGTTTTGGTATATTTCATCAAAACAACACCTCCAATCTGGATATCATTTTCAGCAATATTTTTCATATCTGACGAAACTTTTGGAAGCAACATGTATGTGCCACTTAGTCGTTTGTTATGTTTAAGGTTAGCTCCTAGTTTTAAGGTAATACCTGTGATGGATTCATGGGGTCGATTAGGATTAAATGACGCTACAATATTTTCGTATATAGCTCCAGATAAAAACGTCATATTATCACTAATCACGATTGGAACTGTAAAGTCACCATTAATTTCTTGAAGTGTTGTTGAAATAGTTGAAGAGTCAAAGGTATTTGCAGGTGTTCTTGCATAGTCAAATTTGACCAAATCGACATAATCTTGGGCTTTTATACTGGTTGCATAAAGAAAGATAACGATTGTAAAACTAATTTTTCTTAATGAGTTGATGAAGGTTTTAATCATCATAAATTCCATCTCCAAGATTAGTATAATATTTCTGTTAAACAAAATAAACCGACATCCACCTAGCTGTGATTTTTATAAATAACTTTCTTTCAAGATGATTTATTTATGTTGGAATTCTTATAATATGGAATTAGGTTATTTTTGAATTTGGATGAAGGTATTCGAATTGAAAAAAATCACGCTTATATGCTTTTTGTTATGGAGTTCGACCGTATACTCTCAATCAAAAAAAGAGCAAATATTGACGCTTAGTAACAGGGTAGATAGTCTCACAAGCGTTCTTTTGTCAGAGAGGGCTAACTATTCCATCACCCAAAAAAAGATGAAAAGAGTCATTAGCAATCTCTCCAAGAACTTAGATTCAGTTGTATATAATTTTAAAATATTGAGTATTAAAAATAAAAACCTGGTTCAATTGAATACTCAAAAACAAGATACGATTGATGTTGCAATGGACAGCATCATTCAGCTAAACAATTTATTGTATCGCAAGAAAAAGACAGAAGATGTTTTCCCAGATAATCCTTGGCTTGGTCAAAAGATTATTTTTCAAGCAAAGGTCAATCAGGTTAATGTTGGAGATTTTAGCGAGGTTTATTTTGAATTATTTGATATCAATAAAAGTAGCGATGGAGTAACTATTCATATGGATGATTACACATGGAAACTGACAGGTTATTACAGTAAAATGAATAACATCGAAAAACTTAAAGAGGGGGAGCTCTATCAACTAACATTTCAGAGTTTAGCGTATGATAATGCCCCCATAAAGGGCGTAGATTGGATGCTAGTTGAAATGATAAAGGTAGATAGCATATAGTATTAAATTTAGAAAGAACTGCTAACAAAAATTTGGAGGAATTAATAAACAAAATAAAAGGTAGTATAACCCTAAGTGCTGAGGCTGAGGAGCATATCTCTTCCATTTCGAAAGTAAAGGCGATTTCAAAAGGAGAGTTGCTCATTGGTCATGGGCAAATGGTAAAAAACACATACTTCGTTATAGATGGATGTTTGAGGTCATATGGGATAGACAAAAATGATAAAGAGCACACCCTTCAATTTGCTATAAAAGGCTGGTGGATAAGTGATTTTATTGCAGTTTACACCAACGAACCAGCAACACTAAATGTTGAGGCCATAAAGGATTCTTATATAATAGCGTTTAACACGAAAGATTTAGATGAAATTCATTCATTGTTTCCAGAATTCGAGGTATTTCAACGAAAAAATTTAGAACGACATGTTGTTAGTTTACACAAAAGAATCATGAATCAGCTCAAGTTAACAGCTCATGAGCGATACAATGTGTTTTTAAAACAATATCCAGAAATAGAACAATTTACTCCAAATTATCATATCGCATCATATTTGGGAATTACTCAAGAGAGTTTGAGTCGGATTAGAGCAGAACAATTAAACAAATAGTTTTCTTATCATAGGGTAATTTTTTTGTTAAACGCTCATTTTACTTTTGCTTTTAAATAAAATTGAAAATAAGTGATGCTTAAAAAACTATTAGGAATAGCACCAATACTTGAGTCGGATGGCTCATACAGCCCTTCAAAACTTGCATTAAAATTGGGAACAGTTAGCAAGACCGATTACGAAAACATTTCGTATGAAAAATATCAAGGGAAAAAGTCAAAGATCCTCGTCATATTTACGGAGCAAAAAAATATGAATATGCAAAACGGTAAATTGTTTTCTACGGGTAATCACCCTGTAGAAGCTCTATTGCCAATGTTGCATTTAAAAAACGCGGGTTTTGATTTTGAAATAGCAACTCTAACTGGTAAGCCAGTGGTATTCGAAATGTGGGCTTTCCCAGATAAAGATGACCATGTTAAGGCTATTTTCGATGAGTATCAATCAAGCTTTGCAAAACCTAAAAAACTTCAAGATTTTGTTGACAATTCATTGACAGATACAGCCTCTTATGCCGCTGTTTTTGTACCTGGCGGGCATGGTTCGATGTTGGGTATTCCCGAAAATGAAAATGTAGGTAAGGTATTGAATTGGGCACATCAAAACGATCTATTTACGGTTAGTATTTGTCATGGACCAGGCTCATTTTTAACAACAACACTTAATAATGGAGAGTTTATTTACAAAGGATACAACATGGCTGTGTTTCCAGATTCTGTAGATAAAATGACGCCAAAAATTGGTTATTTACCAGGAGAAATGCCTTGGGGATTGAGCGAGAAGATGAAGAGCTTAGGTGTGAATTTAGCAAATACTAAGTCAGATAAAACGGTATGTTTAGACAGAAAATTAATTACTGGTGCAAGCCCTTTAGCTTCCAATGAATTAGGTAAACTTGCAGCTCAAACTTTGCTTGGTGCATTAAAATAAGTTCTTTTACAACTAATTATAACATGGAATTACTAGATAAACTGAAATGGCGTTATGCCACCAAGGCAATGAATGGCCAAAAAGTACCTCAAGAAAAAGTGGACAATATTATAGAGGCCATATCTCTAGCACCTACTTCAAGTGGCCTACAACCTTTTGAGTTGTATGTAATTACTAATCAAGAAGTAAAAGAAAAGATCAAACCAATTGCATGGAATCAGTCGGTAATCACGGATTGTTCACATTTACTTGTTTTTGCTTCTTGGGATACATATACCAAAGATCGAATCAACAAGATGTTTGACTTAACCAATACAATTCGAGGGTTTAAAAATGAGGGCTGGGAGAAATACAGACAATTACTGCTAAATAATTATCCGCAAAAAGATGCAGAAGAAAATTTCAATCATGCAACCAAGCAAGCATATATTGCATTTTCTCAAGCGATATCGGCAGCTGCGTTTGAGGAAGTAGATGCTACACCAATTGAAGGTTTTGATCCTAAGGCACTCGATGAAATTTTAGGACTTAGAGAAAAGGGGTTGCGGAGTTGTGTAATACTTACTTTAGGATATAGAAATTCAGAAAAAGATTGGCTGGTTAACCTTCCTAAAGTTAGAAAAAGTAGGGAAGATTTGGTTACAGAGATTGACTAATTAAGTAAAGAGTGTCATTGTGACTTTTTTCTAACGACGTATTATTAGATAAGTAGCTACTATTATCAGCCAAAACACTAAAGCGGAATATTGAATTTAAATCCAACTATTCCGCTTTAAATGAATTATTAAAACTATAATCTAACCTTTAAATGGTTAATCCTAAATTATTCAGTAATGGTTTGAGAGGCTGTAGGTTTTTCTATATTCTGATAAGTGATTTCTGAGCTTTTTTTTGGCATTAAATATTTTAGTTTTAATGGTACCCAGCGGTAAATTA
>JAQWZS010000206.1 GCA_029253325.1 Bacteroidia bacterium | reverse complement strand
TAATTTCAATACCGATGTAAATGATTTAGTCAAGGTAGGTAAAGGATATAAGGTAAATCAGGAAGATTTTATTTATGATATAGCTGTCTGCAATATGGACATTGCTTCTGCATCTCAAGGTCCATTAAAAAACCTACTAAAAGCCCAAAATAAGCATTATAAACCAAGTAGCTCAGCTCTAATTTTTTATTGGGGGATTAAAAAGGAATTCAATAATCTGGAGCTTCACAATATCTTTTTCTCAGAAGATTATCGAAAAGAGTTCACATCAATATTTAAAAATCATACCATAGATGAAGACCCAACAGTTTATGTTCAAATAAGTAGTAAGTATAAGAAAAATGACGCTCCTTCTAATTGTGAGAACTGGTTTGTTATGGTCAATGCTCCTTATGTCGAAAATCAAGATTGGGATCGTTTAATTACTGAGACAAAAAAGAATATACTGGATAAATTAAGTCGAATACTTGATGAAGATATAGATAAAATGATTGAAGTAGAGCACATCCTTTCACCTCAAATGATTTGGGATAAGACGGGTAGCTATAAAGGTGCACTCTATGGCTCCAGTTCTAACAACAAGATGTCAGCTTTTTTAAGGCATTCAAATTTTAATAAACATCACAAGGGTTTGTATTTTTGTGGTGGAAGTGTGCATCCAGGTGGTGGTATTCCTTTATGTTTGTTATCTGCAAAAATTTCAACGGATATTATAAGTAATGATTTCAAGATTTGTTAAAACTAACTTTTTTACACTTTTACTAGTACCTTATGTTGTAGGGCTTATTGGTATACTATTGCCATTAAGTAGATCCTTTTTTCTAAGCTTAACACCATACATGTTGTTGTTTAGTTTTTTGATTGTTTATTTAGAAGAGGGGAGATGGGTCTCTAGAAATATTTTGGCTATACTTTTAATCCTTTTATTCTCTTTTGGAATAGAGTATGTTGGGGTTAACTATGGATACTTATTTGGAGATTATAAATACGGAAGCATTTTAGGGTTTAAATATTACCAAGTGCCAGTAATAATTCCCCTCACTTGGGCAATGCTATCAATAGCTGCAAGAAGTTTGATTAATTTAGTGACAAATCAGTACGTAATCTCCGCATTGTTATCAGCAATCGTCATTACAGCCTACGATTTCTTACTTGAGCTTGTCGCTGTTCGATTTGGATGGTGGTGGTGGGCTAACGCAGAGATACCTATATTTAACTATGTTTGCTGGTTTATATTCTCATTTATTTTTCAATTACTATTTAGAAAAATTCCTTCTATTACGGGAAGAAGTTATTGGATGATTTTTGTTCATTTATTGTTTTATTGGGTGTTATTGTTAATGTAAAATGAATGGTTTTATATGCTTCATATTGATTACTGTCAACTCGTTGAATATTTCCCAATGTCGAGAGGTATATCAGTCTCAAGATAAAACTCGGGTAATTTCTACACTAAAGGATTTGACAAGCAAAGATCATTTGTCTAAAGATGAGTTATGTTACAAGTCAGTTTTTGAATGTATGAAAGCAGATTACGTTATGAACCCTTATCAAAAGCTTTCTTATTTTAATAAGGGATATAATAGTCTTAATACCCTGATTGATGAAAATAAATCCAATGTAGAATATCGCTACCATCGTTATATGATAGAAAAATATGCACCATCATGGCTTATTGATGAAAATCATACTAAGTTGGATAAAGAATATATTCTCGCACATATCATAAAAAAACAACCAATGTATTCATTCATCATGGAAACCATCAATAACTAACTATTTTTGAATTATATGAAACGAGCATATATTGTAGACGCGGCAAGAACTGAAGTAGGTAAATTTGGAGGTACTCTAGCTTCTCAAAGGCCTGATGATTTAGCAGCTGAGGTTATAAAATCTTTAATGTTGAGAAATTCAACAATAGACCATAAAGATATAGAGGATGTTGTTTTAGGTGCTGCAAATCAAGCAGGTGAGGATAATCGAAATGTAGCTCGTATGAGTTCACTACTTGCAGGGTTGCCTTGTACGGTGCCAGGATTAACTATTAATCGTCTCTGTGCTAGTAGTTTACAAGCAATTGCAGATGTATCGAAGAATATTGCAGTTAGTTATGGAGATGTTTATATAGCAGGAGGTGTTGAGAGTATGTCGAGAGCTCCATTTGTACTTCCAAAATCTGAGTCAGCATATAGTCGGTCAAATAAGATATATGATACTTCAATCGGATGGAGGTTTATAAACCCTAAATTATCAAAGATGTATCATCCTTATGCAATGGGAGAGACTGCTGAAAATATTGTAGAAAAATACCAAATAACGAGGACTGAGCAAGATGAATTTGCTCATCATTCACAGGTTAAGTATCAAGCAGCCCATGATTCAGGTAAATTTTCAGATGAAATTATCCCAATCAGAATACCCCAAAGAAAATCAGAAGATATTATCTTTAATAAAGATGAACATCCACGTTTGAGTTCAGTTGAAGTACTTGGTAATTTAAGAGCAGCTTTTAAGGATGATGGTTCCGTAACTGCAGGAAATTCTTCAGGTGTTAATGATGGGGCTGCTGCTTTAATGGTAGTTTCAGAAGAAGCATTAAAACGATATAACTTAGAACCTATTGCAGAAATTGTTTCGAGTGCAGCAGTAGGAGTGTCTCCAGATATAATGGGTATTGGTCCAGTAAATGCAACACTTAAAGCTGTAAAAAGAGCTGGAATTTCAATGCAGGATATTGATTTAGTAGAGCTTAATGAAGCTTTTGCAGCTCAATCAATCGCTTGTATACGAGATTTATCCATTGACCCAGACATTATTAATGTAAATGGTGGGTCGATTGCAATTGGTCATCCATTAGGTGCTTCTGGTGCACGAATTGTAAGTACATTGGTTCATGAACTTAAAAGGCGTAATACTGCAAAATATGCATTAGCTACTATGTGTGTTGGCGTAGGGCAGGGGGTAGCAGTTATTTTTAAGAAATGCTAACTCTTTAGAGCAAAAAAAAGAGGGCTGATTCTGCCCTCTTTTTTATATTCTTTTTTCTAGTATTCCCAGAGATCGTGTTCAAGTATAAATAACTCATTTTTGATCCGATCACTTTCAAGCAGTGCTTCCACACCATCATCTCTGAATTCTTCAAGCATCGAAATATCTAAGTCATACATATTACTTTCTTTAACAATATAACTACTAAATTGTCTCATTTGGAACCAATGGTCAAAACTCATTCTAGCGGCATCATTTTTCCCGTTAAATACTTCTTCTTGAGCAAGCTTGTCTCTCAAGTCATCCATTTTTAGCCAGTATAAAGGAACTTCACCTAATTCAATTCCAGACTCTGTCAATGGGCTTATAAGAGGTGCTATAGCAATTATTCTAGCTCTGAAGTCAGAATAGTTATAATCAAATATCCAATCTTCCATAAGTCTGTATTTAACAAAATCAGATGGTTCTTGGGTTTCAACTACAGTAGTTTGAACCATATCGTACGGATCGTCTGGATTATCAGGATTTGGAACCATTACTGTGGTCTCAATACTGATTTCTTTCATAATATCCTCAGGAGTCTTAATAGATGTTAGAGAATCGTTAGCATAAGCAGTCAATTCACCATTCATTGCAGCGTTCCAAACAAGCAGGTAGAAAGGGTTTCTAGGCCAGTGCATTACCTTGTTTTGCTTTTCTCTTACATCAATTACTCGATGAATACGCTTACTCCATTTTACATTTGCTTCACGGATGTAGCGATAAGGAACAGCTTTACGTTCTTTCACAGCAGTGTGTGGGAACGTGAAATCTTCGAATTTACTTATTTGTGCCTTAGACGCAGAGGTCATAAGGAAAATAGTCATGCATATTATAAGTATTCTATTCATATCTTTATATCTCGATTCTGCAAAATAACGAATTATTTCTCAATAAATTATTTAATAGTGATAATGATTGGACTCAAGTTAGCTTTAAAACCGTATTTTGCTTCCTTAGCTCGGATACCTTCTATTAAAATTCTGTCTCCTTTTTTAGCTGATTTAACCAAAGATCTCATTTGGTTAGTTAGTGTTCCACTTGAACTGCTTGCCATAACAGGAGGTTTTCTCTTGTAAGCCATGATTAGCTTAAAACTTTGCACTCTGTAGTTTAAATTATAAGCAAAACCTGCACCCATAGATGCTATAATAGCAGATTGAGCAGATACAGAGGCTTTACCTTTAGGAAGACCATCATTAGGAATACCACCTAATTGAGCTCTTGGTTGAGGTAAACTTCTAACCCTGAATTTTTGAGAACCAACAACTTTTGATTTTCCATCTCTAGAGATAGATGCAGTAATTGTAACTTGTCTACTTGTACTACTAGGTACTTTAGCATTGTATTTACCACCGCCTAAAGATTTAAGTTTCAATCCTGGAGCAGAGATTCTTACTTCTGATGCTGCAAAACCTGGAACAGAGATAGACATAGGGTTATCGATGCCTTTATAAAGAAGATTCATTTCAGTTGCTGCAATAGTAGCTGCAGGCTTAAATACTGTAAATTCATTTTCGAATGGAAATTCTTGTGGTCCTTCAGGTCCATTAACTACAATTTTACCAGCAAATGTTTTTATACCAATACCACCAGCAAGTTGCGTGTACTTACCAACACCACCTTCAACATTGATGCTTGTCCCATCAACACTTATCTGAGGATCACTTTTAGAATCTGAAGCTACTAAAAGTATATCAGCTTCATATGATTCTCCTTGCATCACGTAATTAGATTTAGCTAATACTTTAGCCTCTAATTTGTCAAATTTGTAATCTGTTGCATCAATTCTACTAGCTAATTTTTCTAATACATTAGCTTCAAGAGATTTAGCATCATTTTTTATTCTTGAAAGGACTGCCATTAATCCAGCTGCAGGAACGTGTTCTAAGTTTTGAGAAACCCAAGTTCCTTTTCCGCCTGTAGGTTCGTTAGCCCAAAGTTGACAGGATGCTTTTACCTCATCATATACCTCGTTGGTTTTGATATTGTAAAGTGTATCAGACAAATCAGGTTTTAGAATATTGAGCATATCCTCTCTGGCCTTGTTAATCTTGTCTTGAAATTTCTTTCCGTGACCCTCATTGACAAAATAGTTTGCGTGCTTTTCCATTTGGTCAGCAGCTAGCATTTCACCTTCCTCATTTCGAGCTTCATCTCCACCATAAAGGGTTTCGGTAGTAGAAATTAAATTGTCTACATATTTTATGAAATCATTAGCAATGGTTTGTGTTTTGAGTGCTCTTTCGATATAAGGTTTAGTTTTTAAAGGCTTCTCATCGCTTGATTTTTGAAGAGCAGAGAGAGTAGCTTTGTTTTTTGCGTCGATATTTAATGCTGCATTGTTAAAACTTTGTTCGAATAGGTGAAAAGATTTTAAAATCTCTTTAGATACGTTAAGGGCAAGAAGAGCCATGAGTACAAGGTACATCATGTTAATCATCTTCTGCCGCGGGGATGCTTTACCTCCAGCCATAATTGTATTTATTTATTTTTTAATTATGTGAATGATTAATTATTTGGTCTCATTGCATTCAACATACCACCATATACTTTATTTAAGTTTTGGATATTTTGGTCAAAGCTAATTAGACTATCGTTCAAGGTAGCATTGATACTAGCTACTTTAGATGTTGTTTCTTTGAAATTTTCTGTTGTTTCAGACAAACTGTCTAAAGCTGTTATTGCTCGAGTGTATGATGTACCCATACCAATAATTTGCTCATTTGCTTTATGAATATTGTCAGCATATTCTTTTGTTGCTACAGTAGCTCCAGACAAATCAGCCATAGAACCTACATTCGACGAAAGCGATTTAAGACCAGTTCCAAGACCTTCTATAAGTTCAGGACCTATTTTTGCTTCATCAAGCATTTGGTCTAGTTGCTGAGATACAGAACCTGATTTCTTTGAGGAATTATCTCCATCCATTCCAGCAAGTTCTGGGTGAACGAGGCTCCAATCCCATTCTTCGTGGAGTGGCTCAAAGGCAGATATAGCGAATATTATGGCTTCTACACCCATACCAACAATTAACATAATATCAGCACCTGGATAGTGTTGAATTTTAAAAAGAGCTCCAAGTATTACTACTGCTGCTCCAAGACCATAGGCTTTTGCCATTACATTTTTACCTGCTTTTGATTCAAAGAAATTTGCCATAATTTTATTTTTTAAATGTGTTTAATAATTTTTTTTCAAATATATAATGCTTAATGATATGCAAATAGATAATAAACGTCACTTTTAAACATTTAATTCTACTATGTCTATAAAATTAATTTATTTGGGATTAAATAGTTTTAGCTATTAGCTTATTTTGTGTCGTTTGCACTTCTACCAATGTAGGACTGCACACATCTAAAACCTACGTATGATTTAGATGTGTCTTGATATTCGTAGGATCTTGATCCATTCTGAATAAAGTAAGCAACATCTTTCCAACTACCACCACGAGTAACTTTACGTTTCAATGTAAGTGGCCCATCATCATCTGCATCGTACTGAAAATCAGGATTTAGATCATGTGTGAATTGCATACTGGATTCATCGTAAGCAGATATTGTCCATTCCGCAACGTTACCAGCCATATTGTATAGACCGTAATCATTAGGGAAATATGAATCAGCCCTTACTGGCCAGAGTCCACCATCAGCCATATAATTCCCACGATTTGGTTTAAAATTAGCTAATAGACATCCTTTACTATTTCTAGTGTATGGTCCACCCCATGGGTACATATTATTGTCTCTTCCTCCTCTAGCTGCAAATTCCCACTCGAATTCCGTTGGAAGTCTCCAATCTTCGGTTATTGGCATTTCCTGTCTTGACCAATATCTGTTTAGCCATCGTGTTCTCCAATTACAAAAAGCATTTGCTTGATGCCAGTTGATTCCTACTACAGGGTAATCATCATATTTTGGGTGATTGTAATACTGACGAGTCATTGGCTCATTGTAAGAATATGTAAAATCTCTTACCCATACTAATGTGTCAGGATAGATAGCTCTTGTTTTGGTAACTAGGTAATCAGCTCGATTGGATTCTAAATAACTTCCTTTGGCAGCAGATTGAAAATCTACATAGGTGTATGTATACTTTAATTTACGAATGTCCCATTGTTTACGGTGCTCATATCGTTCTTTACCCTTATAGTAGTAACGATCTCCATGTTCATTGTAAAAATCTTCAACAGTTACATCAGCATCATAATCGAGAACTTCGTAATCGTCGTACTCATCTTCGATTTCAACTGTAGCTTCCATTTCAAGACGCATGAAGCTATCTTTTACGTAAGCAACAAACTGGCGATACTCATTATTTGTAATTTCAGTGTCATCCATCCAGAAGGCAGCCACAGAAACTTGTTTATTTGGAGCTATATAAGTGTGGAATATATCTTCATCACTCTGACCTGTATGAAATGTTCCAGTAGGAACATAAACAGTACCAAATGGTTGAGGATGGAACCAAGGTCTTCTTCCTTGGACACCAATTAGTTCACCATTGTCACCCATTCCGCACCCGATTAAAGTAAGGAATGCCATAACTACTAATGCTTTAGCTGTATATTTCATATCTTATTACTCTTTTAAAAGTTTGACAAATTAACATTTAAATGTTGAAAAAAACAATAATATTTCTTTCATCTGAGGTTTTAACGTAGAATTTTTCTTTTAAGTATTTAATATCTTAGATAAGATGTTTTTTATAAGAATCTCACGCTTTCTCTTATGATTTTAGTTGTTGATGCAACCGATATAGGAATACAATATCTTACAAAAATTTCATGCGTTCCGTTACTCACTTTTTGAATGTTTGATACTGTGATATCATAAGAATATCCAATTTTGATGTTGTCTTTTTGATAACCAAG
>JAQWZS010000194.1 GCA_029253325.1 Bacteroidia bacterium | reverse complement strand
TTAACATGCTCAATTTCAAAGGTTAACACATCAGATTTTGAGCTCAAATCATTTATTTTATTTGCATCTTTTAGGCTACCCAAAATTTGGTGTTGGCAGACCAGTGATGCAGGACAATTTTCTGTCTTTTCTAAAAAAACGTAGTTAGTATTCATAGGGGATCCAGCTTCAAAAAGCATTTTACCTAATTGACCACCACCCAAGACACCAATTGTTTTATTCATACGCTAATCTAATATTAATGCAAATGTTAACAATAAATTGGACTACCATCTTAATCTATGTAATTTTGTTTATGATTATGTACTTAAATTTATCATAGAATAAAGTTAATTAAACTAATGGCAAAAGTAGTTGTGGGATTATCTGGGGGAGTTGACTCTTCAGTAGCAGCTTACCTTTTAAAAGAGGAAGGTCATGAGGTTATTGGTGTTTTTATGAAAAATTGGCATAATACGGAAGTTACTATAAGTGATGAATGTCCTTGGGAGGAGGACAGTAAAGATGCTCTATTAGTTGCCGATAAGCTAGGAATACCTTTCCATACTATCGATTTAAGTCAGGAGTACTACGAGCGAATTGTCTCTTATATGTTTGATGAATATAAGAATGGCAGAACTCCAAATCCAGATGTTTTGTGTAACAGAGAAATAAAATTTGATACTTTTTTAGAGCATGCAATTCTTTTAGGAGCTGATTATGTAGCTACAGGTCATTATTGCCGAAAAAAATCAACAAATAATGGATTTGAATTGTTGGCTGGGTTGGACGAGAATAAAGATCAAAGCTATTTTTTGTGTCAGATTAATCAAGAACAGCTATCTAAGGCGTTATTTCCAATTGGTGAGTTGAGAAAAAGCGAAGTAAGAGATATTGCTTCTAAACAGAATTTAATTACTGCAGAAAAAAAAGATTCGCAGGGATTGTGTTTTATTGGTAAAGTGAAGCTTCCGGATTTTTTGAAGCAAAAATTAAAAGAAAAAAAAGGTAATGTAATCAAAGTCTCACGAGATTGGAACGGATTTAATAATCCGCTTAGCCTTTCACAAGAGTATACACTTATAGAAGATGACGGTATTAAAATTGGAGAACATAATGGAGCACATTTTTATACAATTGGTCAGCGAAAGGGTTTGAATATTGGGGGACACACTAATCCATTATTTGTAATACAGACAAACACTCAAACCAATACAATATTTGTTGGGGAAGGCGATGACCACCAAGGTTTATATAGACCCGGTCTAAGGATCCGAAATCAAGACATTCATTGGGTTAAACCTGTTGATGAATTAATAGATGGAGAACAAAAAGCGTTTCAATTGAGGATTAGATATCGACAGAAACTTTTTAATGCTCAATTATCTAAAACAAAAGAAGGGTTAGACATTTTGTTTGATCAACCTCAAAAAGCAGTTGCAAAGGGTCAATTTGCAGCATGGTATCAGAATGATGTCTTGGTAGGTAGTGGAGTGATTTCATAAAAAGGACTGGGTTTTTGAAAAATTTCAAAAAAATAGGATTTGACCACCACAGTATCACGAACTTCCAACGTTTCTTCATGATTCATGAAGTCTTTACCGACAAGTCTGGATTTGAGGCCTGCTCTTATATACTTTGGCTAGGGTCGTAAAAATAATCAGCGTAAATTTTTCAATTATTACCAGTCCTTAAGCACAAATTTAATACAATTGTGGTTCATATTCTTTGAATGATTAGCATTATAATGCCTTTTAAAAATCCAGGGAAATATATCATCCCATGTATTGAATCTATCATAAACCAAACCTATAAAAACTGGGAATTGATAGCAGTAAATGATCATAGCAATGATGGTTCATACCCACAAGCGATGTCATATGCTAATCGCCATATAAATATACGTGTAATTAACTCTGACGGAAAGGGAATAATTGATGCTCTTCAATGCGGCTATAAACACAGTAGAGGTGATTATATACACCGTATGGATTCGGATGATATTATGCCTACTGATAAATTGGAAAATATGTTGGAGGCAATGAGCCCCAATTGTCTAGTTACAGGATTGGTGGATTATTTCTCAGATGATTTTGACTTGGGTGATGGATATAAGAAATATACAGATTGGATAAACAATTCGATGACTTCAGATGATCTGTGGAGGGGTATTTATAAAGAGTGCCCTATTCCTTCTTCAGGGTGGCTTATTCATCGTGATGATTTTGAGGCTATGGGTGCATTTAACTCCTCGTTTATTCCTGAGGATTATGATTTTTCTTTTAGGCTATATCAATCGGGCATGGACTTGAGGGTTGTCCCCCAAGTTATACATTATTGGAGAGATAGCACAAATCGAACGTCACGGACTAAGAGTTCCTACTTTCCAGAGAACTATTTTGATTTAAAAGTTTATTATTTTTTAGAAATTGATCGAGACAATTCTATTTCATTAATGCTTTGGGGTGCTGGCAAAAAGGGTAAGAAAATTGCAAAGTCATTGATTAATAATGGTATAGGATTTACTTGGGTTACGGATAACCCGTCAAAATTTGGAGTAAATATTTATGATCAAATAGTTCAGTCAAGAAATGATGTTAATCTAAAAAATTATCAGCAAATTATTGCTATTTCATCACCTCGAGAACAGAATGAGATTCAATCTGTTTTGGATGGAATGGAGCTTAAAAATCGAATGAATTATTTTTGGTTTTGTTGATTATTCAACTTCTTCAAAATCAGTAAATCCGTCATCATCATTATTTGAATTTTTAGTTTTGTTTTGATTGGAATCCTGATTTTTAACTACATTTATTATTCTAAAAACGCGTTTAATTATCCAATAAATAAACAATCCAACTATAATCCATCTCATAATTATCGACTTAAAAACCTAGATTTTTGGTTGTATAAATCTCTGAATAAAGGGTCTTTCGTATCTTCTACGAAAAGAATAGCTTCACCTGTAGATTTCATTTCTGGTCCCAGTTCTTTGTTTACGTTAGGGAATTTATTAAACGAAAAAACGGGCTGTTTAATTGCAAAGCCTTTTTTGACTGGTTTGATATCAAAATCTTTTAGTGTTTTGTCTCCAATCATTACTTTGGTTGCAATATTCACATAGGGAACTTGATATGCTTTACAGATAAAAGGAACTGTTCTACTTGCTCTAGGGTTTGCTTCAATAACATACACCTCTTCTTTTTTCACAGCAAATTGAATGTTGAGTAGACCACGTACATCCATTGCCATTGCAATTTTTTTGGTGTATTTCTCTATTTTATTAATGACATTTTCAGATAAACTGAAAGGAGGAAGTACTGCAGAAGAATCTCCAGAGTGTATTCCAGCTGGTTCAATGTGTTCCATTATTCCAACCATTTCTACATCTGTCCCGTCACAAATACTGTCACTTTCTGCTTCTTCTGCTCTATCTAAGAAATGATCAATGAGCACTCTATTTCCAGGTAAATCTCCCAAAAGATCAATAACTGCTTTTTCTAAATCTTCGTCATTGATGACAATTTTCATGCCTTGACCTCCAAGAACATAACTAGGTCTTACAAGTACAGGATACCCGACTTCATTTGCTACTTTAATGGCCTCATAGGCATTTTCTGCAACACCAAATCGCGGGTAAGGTATTTTTAGGTCTTTAAGTAAGTTTGAAAACGATCCTCGATCTTCGGCAAGATCCATATTTTCAAATGTTGTGCCGATGATTTTTACCCCATGATCTCTCATGCGTTCACTTAGTTTTAGAGCCGTCTGCCCCCCAAGTTGAACAATAACACCTTCTGGTTTCTCAAGCTCTATAATATCCCACAGATGTTCCCAAAATATTGGTTCAAAATACAATTTATCGGCAGTATTAAAATCTGTACTAACTGTTTCGGGGTTACAATTTATCATGATTGCTTCATAACCCAACTCTTGAGCAGCTTTTATGCCATGAACACAACTATAGTCAAATTCAATTCCCTGACCAATTCTGTTAGGTCCAGAACCAATTACAATTATTTTTTTCTTGTCAGAAATAACACTTTCATTTTCTCCATCAAAGCTAGAGTAAAGATAGTTAGTTGGTGAGCTAAATTCAGCAGAACAAGTGTCTACCATTTTATAAATACGGTTTATACCTAACGATTTTCTTTTAGCATGAACATCCATGTCAGTTGATTCTCTACCTAGAAGGTGTGCAATTTGAGCATCAGAAAATCCTTTTTGTTTGGCAAGCCTTAACACTTCTGGGTCAATGTTATCTAACGAGTATTTTTTTATTTCTCGCTCAGTTTTTACAAGCTCATAAATTTGCTCAAGAAACCATCGATCAATGTTCGTAGTTTTTTGAATGGATGTTATGGGAACACCAATTGCCATAGCATCCCTGATATGAAATATTCTATCCCAACTTGGATTTTTGAGACTGTCTACGATTTTTTCTAGACTCTTAAGCTCGTATCCATCTCCACCAATACCTAGTCGCTTAATCTCTAGAGATTGACATGCTTTTTGGAGAGCTTCTTGAAAACTTCTACCAATAGCCATGACCTCACCTACGGACTTCATTTGTAGTCCAAGTGTTTTTTCGGCACCTCTGAATTTATTAAAATCCCAACGTGGTATTTTGATAATCGTGTAATCAATGCTTGGTTCAAAAAATGCAGAAGTAGTTTTTGTAACTGGATTCTTTAGTTCGTCAAGGAAATACCCTAAAGCTAGCTTTGCAGCAATTTTAGCAATAGGATAGCCAGTTGCTTTAGAGGCTAATGCAGAGCTTCTAGATACACGTGGGTTAATTTCAATGGCAATAATTTCTTCGTTTTCTGGATTTACAGAAAATTGGACATTACACCCTCCCGCAAAAGTTCCTAAATTTCGCATCATGTCAAAAGCCATATCTCTCATTTGCTGAAAGCATGTGTCGCTAAGAGTCATAGCAGGAGCAACGGTTATAGAATCTCCAGTATGGATACCCATTGGGTCAAAGTTTTCTATGGTACAGATTACAGCAATGTTATCATTAGAATCTCTGAGCAACTCTAGCTCATATTCTTTCCATCCTAAAACAGCTTGTTCTACAAGTACTTCATGCGTAGGAGACGCTTCTAATCCTCTTTTTATATATTCATCAAAATCTTCTTTTTTGTGAACAAATCCTCCTCCAAAACCTCCAAGGGTGTAGCTGGGTCTAATAACCAAGGGGAAGCCAATATTTTGTGCTACTTCTTTAGCCTCAAGATAGGAATTTGCAATTTTAGATTTTGCAATAGGAATTCCAAGCTCTATCATAAATGATCGGAAAAGATCGCGGTTTTCAGTTTTTTCGATAGCTGCTGTATCGACACCAATAATTTTGCAATTGTATTTTTCCCAAAGACCAACTTCTTCAGCTTCTATAGCAAGATTAAGAGCCGTTTGTCCACCCATGGTTGGAAGTACGTGTGTAATATCTTGCTCGATTAATATTTTTTCGAGACTATTCACATTGAGAGGCAGTAGATAAACATGTTCTGCCATAGAAGGGTCGGTCATAATGGTGGCAGGGTTAGAGTTGATTAGCGATACTTCTATGCCTTCTTCCTTAAGGCTTTGAGCTGCTTGACTGCCCGAATAATCAAATTCACACGCTTGTCCGATAATGATTGGTCCACTTCCAATGATAAGGACATGTTTTATACTGCTATCTTTTGGCATTGATGTTTAAAATTGGGCAAAGTTATAGCTTAAAAATAAGCCTACAAGGGTTGTGGAAAAGGTGGGAAAATGGAATTCATGTGAATGAATTACCCTTTATTCAAATACCCTTTATTCAAATTAATTCTTCTTCCTCAAAATAATGTATAATGTGGTGCCTAAGGTAAAGTTCTTGTTGGAGCATGTCTTGGTTCGGTAATTTTTCTACCAG
>JAQWZS010000192.1 GCA_029253325.1 Bacteroidia bacterium | reverse complement strand
GCCTTATCTACTCAAGGTATTGTTGAAGACGAGTCACGATGTACCACGGTAAAAACAAGGGTAATTGGCAACAACCAACATTATCTACGTATCGATGAAGAAGAAACGGATTTGATTTCTACAGACGTTGAGAAACACCTATTTGATACCATCAGTTCGCTTATCCAAACAGCTGATGTGCTCATTTTTCAAGATTATAACAAAGGAGTCCTCTCTCCTTCCCTCATCCAAAATGTCACCCAATTATGCAACGATTCCAATGTTCCGATTGTGGTAGACCCCAAGCATGACCAGTTTTTTGATTATCAAAATTGTACCTTGTTCAAACCCAACAGAAAAGAAATTGTGGAGGCCTATCAACTCAAAGAGGAAGAGAACCACGATATTCAATCAATGGCTCAGCGACTAAGAACAGACCTAAATGCAAAAAATGTGATGACTACTCTTTCTGAGGAAGGTGTTTTGATTGTCAACGAACAAGAATACCATCACTTGCCGGCTCACCCCAGAAATATATTGGATGTCAGTGGAGCTGGAGACTCCGTATTGAGTGTAGCAGCTCTGTGTGTAGCATTGAAGTTACCTAATCCCAGCATTGCAGGACTTGCCAACCTAGCGGGAGGCTTGGTGTGCGAAAAGATTGGGGTAATACCTGTTGATAAAGCCCAGTTGCTTGATGAGGCAACGAGTCTTGAAATAGGATAACCAAAAGCTACTACCGCTCAAAAACCCAAACATTATTCTTTCATATCCTCTGATTTGTTCTAAATTTGGAGCAAACAATAGCAGTCTTTCAAAGCAAGGTTTGATTGAATCACAATTCAACAAACAAGGAATAGAAAGGAAAAACTGCTCTGTTGACTAGAAAAATTCAGACTGAAAACCTTCCCCAACTATTCAAATTTTGATGGACTAGAAGATGAGATAACTCGTGTCTTGCTGTGGAGATGAGTTAGTAAAAATATATAGTAATGAAATATATTAAAAAACAACTATAGGAATCAAACATATAATTAAATAAAAACTATGGAACTACATAATCAACTAAAGGCACTTGCAGATAAAGTCGAACAACTTAAAGACAAAATAGATACTGAAGAATCAACAAAACATGCTTTTACACTTCCATTTATTAATATATTAGGATATGACACATTTAATCCAACTGAGGTTGTACCTGAATTTACTGCTGACTTAGGACTTAAAAAAGGAGAAAAAGTTGATTATGCTATATTTCAAAATGGAAACCCAATTGTGATAATCGAGTGTAAACATTGGAAACAAAATTTAGACATTCATAACTCCCAACTTTTTAGGTATTTTCACCTAACAAAGACACGCTTTGCACTTTTGACAAATGGAATCCAATACAGAATTTATACAGACTTAGAGGAAACCAATAAAATGGACGAAAAACCATTCTTGGAATTTGATATTACAAAACTTAAAGAAAATACAGTTAAAGAAATTGAAAAGTTTCACAAGTCAAAATTTGATATTTCTTTAATTGTAGATAATGCTAGTAATTTAAAATATACTCGTGAAATAAAATATCTAATTGATCAAGAAATTACTGAACCTTCCCATGATTTTATCAAATTATTTGCAAACAAGGCATACAGCGGACGCCTTACCTCAAAAGTAATGGATGAGTTTGCAGAAATTGTACATAAAGCATTTAACCAAATAATTAGTGAGAGAGTTAACGATAGATTAAATTCTGCACTAAACAAAGAACAAGAAAAACAGCAAGCAGAAGAACAAATTGATGAACTACCTAGGAATAATATCGAGACAACAGAAGAAGAACTGGAAGGCTATCAAATTGTTGTTGCAATTTTGAGAAGAAAAATCAAAAAAGAAAGAATTTTCTATAGAGATACCCAATCATATTTTGGGATTTTACTGGATGATAATAACCGTAAACCAATTTGCAGACTCCATTTAAATGGAGGAATAAAATACATAAGTCTATTCGGCATAGAAAAAAACGAAACACGAGAAAAGATTGATTCAATTGATGATATATATCTTTTCGAGAAACAGCTCATTAACACAGTAGAATTTTATGATAATAATTAAGAAATCTTACTTTATGAAATAGATATAAAAAACAATACAGACAATTAAATGAGATTAAGAATTATTAAAAAAATTATTGATGACGTAACTCCTTTTATCGAACCAGTCGTAAAAGCAAGAAACACGAGGCCTGCAACATATCGACTAACAAATGCTAAAAGAATGCAAGAGGCAATTAGTAAACTTGATGAATTAGGATTTTTTAATGAAATTATAGAAACTATAAAAAAACTAAGCTTCTATTATGCATCAGCAGACAAAATAATAATTGATGACCAAGAACATAGAATACTTATATATAAAATGCCTGAATTAAAAAGGGTCATTCAAGGTGTTTCATCATCAATCTCTAGTATTATAGACTGTAATGAAGAAAACATAATAAGTATCAAAGTTCCAAAACTTCAAAACTTTGAAGATTTAAAAATTATATCAGATAAACTTAATAAGATATTTTCTCAAACATTATTTAATGAGGAGTTGAATGGCAGAATCCAAATTAAAAATTTTGATACTGGATCTAATTGGATTGATATATTAGCAAATCCTAAAGAAATAATTCCTTTTATAGGGGGATTAGTGTGGTCTGGTGTAATCGTTTATAAAAAGTTACAAGAGGGGAGAATTTTACAACAGCAAGCTCGTAAATTAAAAATCTCTAATGATGCTATTGAAGAAATAATAATTAAGTCAAAAGAGAAAACCAACGAAATTGCGGATATGGAGGCAAATCACATACATACTACTTTTTTTAAAAGAAAAGACAATGAACAAGTAGAAAGGATTAAACTATCACTAAAAGAACTAGCTGATTTATATTCTAAAGGAACTGAAATTCATCCATCATTAAATGCTAAAAAAAATATAATAGAATCTTTCCCAGATTTTAATAAAATAGAAAATATTTCTTCCAAGATTAAGAAAATAGAAGAAAAAAATAACCCTTAAAAATTACTCAATATTTAGTTAATTATTATTCAATAAGTCTAAATATGTAAAGTTTGGAATTAATCAAATCAAACAAATTACTCCTCCAACAAATCGGGTCTACGATCTTTGGTAATTTTGAGTGCTTCTGAATCTCTCCATTCTTCAATCTTCGCAAAATGACCACTTTGCAACACCTCTGGTACTTTCATTCCTCGGTATTCTGCTGGTCGGGTATAGACCGGTGGAGCTAACATGTTATCTTGAAAGCTATCAGTGAGTGCAGACTCTTCATCCGAAATCACCCCTGGAATCAATCGACAAATGGAATCTGCCAGTATCGCTGCTGCCAGTTCTCCCCCACTCAATACATAATCGCCAATGCTAATTTCCTTGGTAATCAAGTGGTCTCTGATGCGTTGATCGATGCCCTTGTAATGCCCACAAAGGATGATGATGTTCTTTTTGAGTGACAATTGATTGGCAGTTGCTTGGTTATACACCTCACCATCTGGACACATATAGATTATATCATCATAGGTTCGTTCGGATTGAAGCTTTTCTACACAATCAAAAACAGGCTCACAACGGATGACCATACCTGCTCCTCCACCATATACGGTATCGTCTACTTGTCGGTACTTTCCCAAGCCGTAATCTTTCAAATCATGCAATACAATTTCGAGAATACCTTTGTCCTTGGCACGTTGAACAATGCTGTGATTCAGCGGGCTTTCCATCAGTTTAGGTTGTACCGATATGATATCTATGCGATAGGCCATAGCTACAAATCTAAAAGACCCTCGGGAAGATGCAGCCAAATTTCTTGGTTTTCTTGCGAGATATGGTCGATAAAATCTTCAACGAGGGGGATGTATTTCTCCTCTCCTTGGTAGGATACCGTCAACATCAGTTGTTGAGGTAATTCTTGTACGTCTAAAACCTTACCAATAGAGCCTTTCTTAGCATCGATTAACTCAAAACCCACAAAAGATAATTCAGAATCCTCGGGTAAAACATCTTGATCTGTGAAAACTGGGCAACCTACGATGTTTTGGGCCTTTTCATAGGTGTCAATGAATTGAAGATTTACTACTGGGGCATCTGTTTTGCCCTTTACCTGAGTGATTTTGTATGGAATAAACTGCCCTTGTAATTGAATAAAAACAAAATCGTCCCGTTTGAGCGGGACGATTTTACGTTCTAATGTGATATGAACATCACCTTTATATCCATGCGGACGACTGACATATCCAAAAGATATCAATCTATCCTTATCAATCATGGTTGTTTAGGCTTTGTCCTCAGAAGGCTTCTCTTCAGTTGCTTCCTCTGCAGGTGCAGATTCTTCAGCCGCTGGTTCTTCTTTAGTTTCTTCTGCTTTTACTTCAACTGCTTCCTCATTAGCTGCTTCTGGTGCTTCTGCTGGAGCCTCAGTTACTTCTTCAGTAGCTTCTGTTGCTACTTCAGGAGCTTCAACTGTTTCTTCAGTAGCTTCTGGTGCTGCTTCAGCAGTAGCCTCAACTACTTCTTCAGTAGCTTCTGGTACTTCCTCAGTAGCTTCTACCTCAGGAGCAAGCCTCTCAGCAATTGCTTTTTCTCGATCAAGTTTAACAGCCTCTTCTCGTTTATGAGCAGCAGCAGCTGAATCAGCAGCTGACTTGCTAATACTATCGATCTTAGCCGAAACTTTACTTTCTTTTTCTGACAACCAAGTGCTAAACTTCTCATCCGCTTGTTCTTGCGTTAAAGCACCTTTCGTCACCCCTTTGTTCAAGTGGTGTTTGTACATCGCACCTTTGTACGATAAGATTGCTCTACAAGTGTCAGTCGGAACTGCACCATTACCTAACCAACGAACCGCATCGTCTAGGTTTAAATCAATCGTTGCTGGATTGGTATTCGGATTATACGAACCAATTCTTTCAATAAATCGACCATCCCTAGGAGCTCTTGCATCCGCCGCCACAATGTAGTAGAAAGGTTTTCCTTTTCTTCCTTGTCTACGAAGTCTTAATTTTACCATGTGTAATATTTTTTTTTAAAATCTGCTGGTTCTCCTTTTTCCAGCAAGGGTGCAAATGTCGTTTTTCTTATCTAATTTTCAAAACAAATTTTACAAGACAACTTATTGCATTTTATCCTCCCGAAACTTACGGATGTTGTAACTGAAATTTACCATGAAATAACGGGTAAGCACGTTACGATTAGTTGCCTCGAAGTAGCTATCATAGAAGTTTTGACTGATGTTGTTGTTTTGATTAAGTATATCAAATACACTCAGCTGTATCTCACCGCGTTTGTTTTTAAATAATTGTTTGCCCAAACCAGCAGTCCACAACATTACCGTATTATCAAGAACATCCGAACCTAAACCATAAAAGTTTTGGTATTGAAATTTTGTTCGAAAGGTTATTCCTGAAAACATAATCCAGTCTAATTTTATCTTGTTGGACTGAACCCAATAGGTATTGTCTAAACTCGGATTCAATGAGTTTTCGGATAAATTATATGCCGTTTTGGAAGAGATAGTAAAATCTACTTGTTCACTGATATTGCTGCTCACGACCAATCCCATTTCGTAACTCTGATTAAGGGTGTTAGATTTGGTTAGATTAATCATGGAAGGAATATTTGACAATCGAGATGATATATTAACATTCAAATTACTTTTGATTGGTGCTACGGGGATTCCATAGGTTACAAACGTATTGAAGGAGTATTGTCCATCCAAGTTCACGGGTTTTGTGAGTTGTGTTCCTTTGGTTAAAACAACAGAATTTAAAGAAGAATCTAAATCTCTGGTAGCAGTATAAGTGCTTTGACCAATATAATTGTTGCTCCAACCGCCATTCACCATGGCATAGAAAACCACATTTTTATTTGTATTAGCAAAGTTGTACTTGGACATCAACCAGTGTCCATACTGTTGTGTTAATTGTGCATTCCCTTGAGAAAGTTGAAGTGGATTGCTATTGTCCACCACTGATGATAGCTGTTGTGCAGTGGGCTTAGTGGTGTATGCACGATACATACTAAACCAAGATGCTTTATTTTTTAGTCGTGCTCGGTACAAAGCAAATGGCAATAGGTTATTAAATGCCTGAGCTCTAGACTCTTCTACTGGTATTGTTTGATTGTTATTTAATTCGGCTAATTCATATTTTAATCGGACTACAAACCCTCCTTTTCTGCCAAACTTGCGTGTGCCAATTCCAGCTGTATGCGTGGACCAGTCATTATTATAGAAAGATGATAATGAATCCAATTGGACAGGTGAATTGTCAATCACACCACTAAATGTCTTTTGATTCATTACATTAATACTGTTCGAATAATCATAAGTTACAAACAGACCTAATCCCTTTTTACCGATAGGCTCACTGTACATAATACTGGCTTTTAACCCGTCGACATCCTCATCCAAATCTCCTGTCTGATCGATGTTAGAAAGCAACTGATTGACATTTGTATTATTGGCATTCAATTGATTGTTGCCCTTTGTTCTGTCCATGCTATTCTTCCATTGAACAAACAAACTTCTACCCCGCTTTTCTCCGTTCAATCGGAACATCAAGTTGCTAGTTGCTTTGAGCCCAACTAAGTCGCTATCAAATTCTTGATCCAATGAGTTGATACGAATAGCTTCAGAAATGGTTTTACTTGAATCTAGGGTTTTACCCACGTTATCTTGCATACTAAAGCTCGGTAGATAAAAAAACGAAGCTTTGGGACTGAGTTTGTAAACTGCTTTTGCATTAAACTTATGATTAATATTCGTGCTTGAACTTTCACTCGATTCTTCATATTGCTGCCCTGAATTATTTCCTAGATAGTAATCTTGATAGGTATTGGTCAAAGATGTATTGTCTCCTTTATTGTAAAAATAGCTTCCACTAATATCTACTTTTTCACCCCACTTATCTTGATAATTTGCACCCCAAGCCTGAGTTTCATTGACTCCACCAGAAGGGTTAACCATAAAATCGTTGGCACTTCCATTCGCTGAAAAACCACTCAAAAATGAGGGCCTTTTACCACTTGGGCCTCGACCTTTTCCCCTTCCTCCTCCGCTATTATCTGCCACTACTCCAAGTAAGTCTTCAGTACTAAAATTCTGTTGGTTAATATTATTTATCTGCCCCAAGATAGATAATCTACGCTCACCTCTAAACATATTTAGATTTGTACCTGCACTATATCGGTCATCACTTCCATAACCCGCATAAACTTTTCCAAACTCCCCATTTCTCATGTTGATTTTTGTAACAATGTTTAGGGTTTTGATACGAGTTCCGTCATCTACACCACTTGCCTTACTTTGCTCGCTTTTATCATCAAATACTTGAATTTTATCTACCACCTCTGCAGGCAAAGTTGAAAGGGCTGTTTTGGGGTTTTGACCAAAAAATTGTTTTCCGTCTACCAATACCTGTTGTACTTTTTCTCCTTGTGCTTGAATCTCTCCATCATTATCCTGAATACCTGGCATTTTTTCAACCAAGTCTTTGGCACTTGCATTTTGAGTTGTTTTATATGCTTTGGCATTGAATGAAACGGTATCACCTTCTACTGTGGCAGCAATTGCTTTTTGAGAAACCTTAACCTCACTCAGATTTTCAGCATGTGCCTTCATTATGATGGTTCCCAAGTAGTCATCTCTCCATACACGAATTGGTTCTGAATAGGGCTCTAATCCTAAATAGTTGATTTTCAACGTGTATTCTCCTCTTTCCAATAAAATTGAGAAAGTTCCATCCTCTTTAGATACAGAACCAGCAGCAACACTACTATCCATAGCAATGGCAAATACTGTTGCACCTACGACGGGTTCTTTGGTCTTTTCATATTTAAGTTTTCCGCCAACAGGAACTTTATTTTGGGCTTCCATACTCGTAGATGAAAACATAAAAAAGCACCATAATACAGAAAACAAAAAGGTTTTGTAACCCGACATCACATTTAGATTATCTTTTATCATACTACACATTAAATGAAATTACAGGTATTAAGTTTTATTTTAACTTAAAATATATTCTTGAATTTTTTGGACCTCATCAGCCCAAACTTTGTCAGAGTCTGAGATATCGGCAATTTGCTCGACTTCCTTTAGTAATTTTTCAAGTTTGTCGG
>JAQWZS010000187.1 GCA_029253325.1 Bacteroidia bacterium | reverse complement strand
CAATTTCTCCAGCTTCTTTAGTAGCTTGTCTTTGGCTATCGTTAAAATAAGCAGGAACTGTAATTACTGCTCTATCAACCGAAGTACCTAGATAATCTTCAGCTGTTTTCTTCATTTTCTGAAGAACAATAGCAGAAATTTCTTGTGGTGTGTATTTACGGTCACCGATAACCACACGAGGAGTATTATTGTCTCCTTTTACTACCTTATAGGGCATTTGACCTGCTTCTTTCTCTACTTCAGTAAAGGTAGATCCCATAAATCGCTTAATTGAACTAATGGTGTTTTGCGGGTTGGTAATCGCTTGTCTTTTAGCTGGGTCACCTACTTTACGCTCACCATTACCATTGTCCATAAACGCAACAATAGATGGAGTTGTTCTTCTTCCTTCACTATTTGGGATAACTACTGGCTCATTACCCTCCATTACAGATACGCATGAATTTGTAGTTCCTAAATCAATACCAATTACTTTACTCATTTTAATTTGATTTGTTTAATTGATGAAATCCAAACAACTACAATGCCATGTCATAAAAAGATAAAAATGGCAGTTTTTAATTCAACAACCTATGACAAAAAGACACTTCTATTGAATAAAACCAAGGTCTTTGGTTTTTTCATTGGTTTGGATTAAGCCTATTGTGGATGGGTGAAAACTAAGGTTTTCAAAAGATGCAATATTTCTGGAAGCAAAAAGCCCAATGCCATTTTCTATGTTAGTAAACTCTGGTTTTTTCTGAACGATACCAATTGAAGGCTTATTTACACTCAAATAGGTGTTAAAGTCATCTGAAATACCATAAAATGTAAGGTCAAAATCAACAAGCTTTCTCTCAATATTTATATCCTGGGGCATAACTGAGGCCAAATTGGCAAAAAAACCAGATGATGCCACTAAGTATCTTCCAAGTTCAAATCCCCTGAGACTTTGCGTCTTTCCTAAATTGACCAAAACCCATTTGTAATCTACAATTTGCTCTTGGGCTGGGTCATCTTTTGGGTATTCCTTCACCCTAAAATCCATCTCTACTTTGTATGCTCTTGCATGCTTTCCTTCCTGAAATGTTACGGGTATTGATTCATTTGAAAAGTAAATTGTACCTCCAGTATTACTTACTGGGCCTTTAATTTCTGCTTGACCCACACTTGATATCATTGCTCTGCATTCATACCCCGTTTTAGGATTACGAACTACAAGCCTATGTTGATAGTCTGTCGCAAACATAGATGGTTTTATAGGGTCAGATAATTCATATAGAAAATTATCCTCACTGTAAAAAAGTCCTGAATCTTTTTCCATCCCAATGTTATTACCATTAACCATTCGCAAGGAAAAAGTTTGACTGTAAGAACCATTGACAAACTCTTCTAGAGTAACATCTAACGAATCAAAATAAACAGAATCTAAACTATTCGAAAAAGCTACTGCAGCTTGGTCTTCATCGAGATAAGCCCGTTGTATTCGAATATAATTTTTGGCTTGATTTGGATTAATTGCACCATATACCACAGCTATCTCTTTCCAATCTGCAGCAATATCTACCTCATTCTCACACCCCCAAAAGAAAGTGGTAGAAACAAGAAGTAATACAAGATTCCTAATCGTTTTTTGCATAATTTTAGTTTAGCTTTGCAAAGCTTTCACAAATAAAATGAGATTCCTAATATTTGTTTTTACAATTGGCACATTTATTTTAACACAGGGTCAAAATGTATTTACCAACTTCGAGGATACACTTTGCCTTGAAAACTTTAACGATAATACTACCAAAAAATTTCCTCAAAAATTTAATAGTTTAGAATTATCCATCATTGAAAATGGCAACTATCGAATTAACCGGATTGAAACAACCGGACGATCAATTGTATATTTAAAAGAGAATGAAAGTATCAGTAGTTTTGAGCTTAAAACCTCTTTGAAATTTTCTAAGAGTCCTAATGTATCTACTGGTGGCATCATATTTCACAGTCAGTCTAATCCAAATAGAGCTTTATTTTTTGAAATAAACAATGAACGAAAATTCAGAGTTACCAAACTTTTCAATCAACAATCTAAAATACTGAGTGGCGAACCTAAATTTCAGGGATGGGTTAAAAATACATCGATTGAAAAATCAGGTACAAATACGCTCACTATTCGAACTGACAAGGGATATAGTGACTTCTTTGTCAATGGGAATTACATTCATACCATTTATGACATACAACTTCCAGAAGGAAGAATTGGTCTATTTGCTGGATCAGAAAGTGAAATAATTATTGATAATTTTCTTTTAAAAACAAAGCGTAAAAAAGAAAATGTACTTGGGATTTCAACAGACAATAAAGAAAATAAAGATGAATCCAATGTTGAATTTCAAGAAGTGATTTTGATTTTCAAAGCAAAAATTGATAAACAACAAACCACGATATCAACGCTTCAAAAAGAAGTAGACAAATACCGAGGCATGCTAAATTATGATACCACATTAGTATCCAGAGCTTCATTTCTAGAATCTGAAAATAAGGTATTGTCTTTCAAACTTGATTCAACTACCCAGGCATTGAATCAAAATCAAAATCGACTAGCATATTTGGAGTCTATCAAGGAGGACGTTGAAAAAGGCTCCAATGGTGATTTAGTATTAAACCTAACATCCATTCTAGCTGAATTGAAAAAGGAAAATAAGTCATTAAAAAGAGAGCAAGTTGCATACAAAAACAAAAACGAACAACTTAAAGAAGACAATAAGATTCTTCTTCGAGAAATTGATCGACTGAAATCTACCATTGAACCACAAAACTAAACTAAGATGAGTACTGCAAAAAAAGACATCAAAAAGGTGACTACTCACCAACTTCAGGAGATGAAAACTCGCGGAGAAAAAATATCTATGCTTACCGCATACGACTACTCATTTGCTAAAATACTAGATGATGCAGGTATCGATGTCATTCTTGTTGGAGATTCTGCAAGTAATGTTATGGCCGGTCACGATAGCACCCTTCCTATAACTTTAGATCATATGATTTATCATGCCCAGTCTGTTATACGAGCAGTTGACCGAGCATTGGTCGTTGTAGACTTACCCTTTGGTAGTTATCAAGGTAATAGTTCTGAGGCACTTAGAAGTGCTATTCGTATCATGAAAGAAAGTGGTGCTCATTCTGTAAAGCTTGAAGGTGGTGCTGAAGTTATTGAATCAGCTAAGCGAATTCTTTCTGCAGGAATCCCTGTCATGGGACACCTCGGACTAATTCCACAAAGTATCTATAAATTTGGTACATATACTGTTCGAGCAAAACAAAAAGAAGAAGCAGAGAAACTAATAGCTGACGCTAAATTGTTGGAGGAAGCCGGGTGTTTTGCAATTGTATTAGAAAAAATCCCTGCAAAATTAGCCACACAAGTTGCACAAAGCATTACCATCCCAGTCATTGGAATTGGAGCAGGAAGCGGAGTAGATGGACAAGTATTGGTTATTCATGATTTACTTGGAATTACAAAAGAGTTTTCTCCTCGTTTTTTAAGAAGATATCTTAACCTCTATACTGAAATGAAGAATGCCGTAAGCCATTACATTAAAGATGTTAAAGCGGTAGATTTCCCGAATGAAAAAGAACAATACTAAAGTTCTTCGATTGCCGCACTAAGTCCCTTATTTAACAATGCTTTGCAGATTGGTGTAAGCTCAATTTCTGTACCATTTTTAACCTGACATTTGCCTTTGTAATGAACAATCATGGCACATTGTTCAGCCTGTTCATCGTTATGCTTACAGTATTTAATTAGGCAATGAATAACATGATCAAAGGTATTTACATCGTCATTATACAGAATAATGGCAAAGCCCTTATCAACATCTGTCAACAAAGAAATATCTTCCAGCTCTTGGGTATCAGAATTCCAAATCATGACTTACTTCGAAATAATTTTGCCTTACTCTCCTCACCATTCAAAAGTCTAACGATATTCTTTTTGTGGGTAATTACAACCATTAATGCTGCTGCAACACCAAAAGCAATCAACAAAGGCTCGTCTCTGTTAAAAATATAAATAGTAAAGATAGGAAATGAAATAGTTGCTAAAATACTACTTAACGAAACGTATCTTGTAAGCAATAAAACAACGACAAATAATGCCACACATGCCACAGCAAGTAGGTAATGTATTCCAATTAGCATTCCAAATAGTGTAGCAATTCCCTTTCCTCCATTAAAATTCTCAAAAACTGGAAAAATATGCCCAACAACCGCGAGAATACCAAACAGCAACTGAAGGTTAACATACTGATCTGTTCCATGAGAAACACTAGGAATATAAAGTATCAAACTAGCTGCAGTTACTCCTTTTAAAATATCAAGTAATAATACTACAATACCTGCTTGAGTTCCTAAAACTCTAAATGTATTTGTTGCACCTGCATTACCACTACCATAATCTCTAACATCTTTGCCAAAATATGATTTACCAATCCAAACGCTACTTGGAATGCTTCCAATAACGTATGCTATGATACCCCAAAATATTACGGCTGAAAATTGCATTTTAGTGTTACAAGATTAACTGTTTTTTTTATTTGATTAGAAGTGCATCACCATAACAAAGAAAGTTATATCCTTTTTTGAGGGCAGTTTCATAAACTTTCATGGCAAGTTTGTGATCATCTAAATACGCTGAAGTTAGCATCATTAGGGTTGATTTCGGTTGATGAAAATTGGTTAAATAACAATTCGCAATCCTTGGTTCGTAAGGTGGAAAAATAAATTTATCGGTCCAGTTATCATCTGGGTTTAGCATTCCAAATGCAGAAACTGAGCTTTCCATAGCTCGCATGACACTTGATCCAACAGCAAGAACTCTTTTCTTATTAGCTTTTGCATTATTAACAATATCAGCAGCCTCTTGGTCTATTCTAAAATGCTCGCTGTCCATTTTATGTTTAGTCAAATCTTCTACTTCTACAGGTCTAAATGAACCCAGGCCAATGTTTAAATTCACTTTAGCAAACTCAACACCCTTAATCTCCAGTCTCATCATGAGGGCTTTCGTGAAATGAAGTCCAGCAGCAGGCGGAGCAATTGCACCTTCTTGCTCTGCAAAAATAGTTTGATACATCTCCTCATCTTCTGGTGTAGCCTCTCGCTCCAAGTATTTTGGGATAGGTGTATGGCCTAATTTATCGACTACATTTTTAAATTCTTGATTAGTACCATCAAATAAAAATCGAATAGTTCTACCTCTAGAAGTGGTATTATCAATAACTTCAGCAACTAGTTCATCTTCTCCAAAAAACAGTTTGTTACCAACTCTTATCTTTCGAGCAGGATCAACTAATACATCCCAAAGTCTAAGGTCTTCATTGAGTTCTCTAAGAAGAAATACTTCAATTTTAGCTCCTGTTTTTTCTTTGTTACCATAAAGTCTTGCAGGAAAAACTTTTGCATTATTGAGTACCATTACATCACCCTCATCAAATTCATCCAAGATATCCTTAAACATTTTGTGCTCAATGGTCTTTTTAGCTTTATCAACAACCATCAACTTACATTCATCTCGATTGTAAGGTGAAGTTGAAGCAATTTTTTTCTGATCTAATTCAAAATGGAATTCTGATAATTTCATGTATAGTTATTTGGTCCTTTATTGCAAAAATTTGGTGCAAAAATAACCTTTTTGAGAGGCGAAGTCAAGATGTCAATTCATTCTAGTATTTAGCCAATGATAAAACTCCTTTGATTCAGGGGAGGTATCTACGTTATTTCTATGAAACGGATAGACTAAAACAGGTCTTTTATCGAAACAATTTCCAGAACTAACCCTTTGTTGTTAATCTTGTAAGGTACAAATGAAATTTACTTCATTATTCAAAGAGTCTATCGCTTTAACTATACGTTTTTTAAAAGCAAATAAACTACGTAGCTTTCTTTCAGTATTAGGAATAACCATTGGTATTTCTTGCATAGTAGCCATTTTCACAGCTACTTATTCCCTTGAAAAAAATATTCGAAATAACGTAGACAAATTAGGTGACAAAATTATATACGTCCAAAAATGGCCTTGGACATATGGCAATGGTTATAAGTGGTGGGAATACATGAACAGGCCAAAGCCCAAAATCAAAGAATATCAACGTCTTGCTCGTGATTCAAATAAAGAGATTGTAAAAAATACTGCATTTTATTATGAATTCAGCAGGAATAAAATCGGGTCCCTTCATGAAGAATTGTCTGATGTAAAAATCATAGGAGTCATGGGTGATTTTTTCGAGATTAATCAATGGGAAGTGTTTAGTGGAAGAGTATTTAATAATTTCGACCTTATTTCAGGGAAAAATAGTGCTATTGTGGGGTACAATATTGCCTTAAATTTATTTGAGGGTAGAAATCCAGTAGGAAAAAAAATAACCATCAACGGCAGCAAAGCAACAATTGTGGGAGTATTTGATTATCAAGGTTCAAGTATTGGTGGCTCACAATACGACGATATCGTTGCTTTGCCCATTAAATTTGCTCAGAGATTTGCAAAACCCACCGGATCTGGGTCGTCTCCATCAATAGTCCTAAATGGTCATGAAAATGTTGACATTAATACGTTATCATATGAGGTAACCCGTATTATGCGTTCCGTACGAAAAATAAAACCTAAGGAAAAGGACAATTTTGCATTGAATAAATTAACCATGGTTTCTGATAGTCTGAGTCAAACTTTTGGGATGATTGATATAGCTGCTGGAATAATTGGTTTTTTCTCACTATTAGTTGGGGGCTTTGGAATTGCTAATATCATGTTTGTATCGGTTAAAGAACGTACCTCCATCATCGGACTTCAAAAAGCATTGGGAGCAAAACGAATCTTCATATTGTCGCAATTTTTATTTGAGTCTGTGTTTTTATGTATCATAGGAGCTTTGATGGGAATTATTTTTGTAATAGGACTTGGGCTATTAGCATCTTACCTTACATCATTCCAAGTTTTTTTCAGTTTCTCAATTTTTACATTTGGGATTTCAATTGCCATTGGAATAGGAATTATAGCAGGTATTTCTCCTGCCATACTTGCTTCAAAAATGGACCCAGTTATAGCATTGCGTAAATAAAAAAAAGAGCCCCTTAAGGCTCTTTCTCTTATAAATAAGTATAAATTTTTAGTTAAGTAAGGTATTTGTCTTAGCAACACTTTCAGCACTTTCTTTGAGTTTGTTTTTCTCAGACTCACTTAGAGAAACCTCCACTATCTTTTCAATGCCATTTTTACCAATAATACAAGGTACACCGATTGATAAGCCTTCAATCCCATACTCACCGTCAAGTAAGGCAGAACAAGGAATCATTTTATGAGAATCTAACGCAATAGCTTTAACAATCTCTGAAACTGCTGCTCCGGGAGCATACCATGCACTTGTTCCTAAGAGTCCTGTTAATGTAGCTCCACCTACTTTGGTATCATTAACTATCTGATTCATTCTTTCTGCAGATAAAAACTCTGATACATTCACACTATTTCTGGTTGCTTTTTCAATGAGTGGTACCATACCCTTATCGCTGTGTCCACCGATTACCATTCCATCTACATCAGATGACGGGCATGACAAGGCTTCAGCAATTCTGTACTTAAATCTAGCACTATCTAAGGCTCCTCCCATTCCAATAATTCTATTCTTCGGAAGGTCTATATTTTTGTGAACAAGGTAGGTCATCGTATCCATTGGATTACTAACAACTATGATAATTGCATTGGGTGAGTGTTCTAAAAGATTACTACTTACAGACTTCACAATACCTGCATTAATACCTATGAGTTCTTCACGAGTCATTCCTGGTTTACGGGGAATCCCACTAGTAATAACAGCAACATCGCTATTCGCAGTTTTGGTATAATCATTAGTTGTTCCTACAATTTTAGTGTCAAAACCATTGAGTGATGCACACTGCATCAAATCCATGGCTTTACCTTCTGCAAAACCTTCTTTGATATCTATCAGACAAACCTCTGACGCAAAATTTTTAATGGCAATGTACTCTGCACAACTTGCACCTACAGCACCTGCTCCTACAACTGTTACTTTCATTGGTGCAAATTTAACTTTTGATAAGACATAATCCTCATGTCTTTCAACCATTTTTACATAAAAAAACTTAACTAGAATTGAATTTCTGGTATTTCACCTTCAGCCAATAGGTTTCCTTCTGTTGCATTATGAACATCATCAATGGAAATTCCAGGAGCTAATTCCTTAAGTTCGAATCCACGAGGTGTCACATCAATAACACACAGGTTCGTTACAATTTTTTTAACGCATCCAAGACCAGTAACAGGAAGTGTCAATTTTGAAAGCAATTTACTTGCACCCGATCTATTGGTGTGCTGCATAGCAACAATAATATTCTGAGCTGATGCTACTAAATCCATTGCACCTCCCATGCCTTTTACCATTTTACCTGGAATTTTCCAATTAGCAATATCTCCCTTATCATTCACCTCCATGGCTCCTAGTACTGTCAAATCAACACGACCAGAACGAATCATAGCAAAACTAGTAGCACTGTCAAAAAAAACAGATCCTGATAATGTTGTTACAGTTTGCTTACCAGCATTAATTAAATCAGCATCTATCTCAGATTCCGTTGGGAAAGGTCCCATTCCTAACAAGCCATTTTCAGATTGAAGTGTAACATTAATCCCCGCAGGAACATAATTAGCAACTAGTGTTGGAATGCCAATCCCAAGATTAACATAGTATCCATCTTGAAGTTCTTGTGCTATTCGCTGTGCAATTTGCTCTTTAGTTAACATATTTTTTATCAATTTTGGCGGATAGTTCTCTGTTCTATTCGTTTCTCATAATCAGTACCCTGAAAAATTCTATTTACAAAGATGCTAGGCGTATGAATAAAATTAGGGTCTAACTCTCCTGGCTCAACTAGCTCTTCTACTTCTGCAATAGTAATTTTTCCAGCCATGGCCATCATCGGATTAAAGTTTCTAGCGGTTGCTTTATAAATAAGGTTTCCATCTGTATCTCCTTTCCAAGCTTTAACGATAGCAAAGTCAGACTCAAAAGCTTTTTCCATGATAAATTGCTTTTCTCCAAATTCTCTGGTCTCTTTTCCCTCGGCTATTTCAGTACCAAAACCAGCAGGAGTATAAAAAGCAGGAATACCTGCACCAGCAGCTCGGCATCTTTCTGCCAGAGTGCCCTGAGGTAATAATTCTACTTCTAATTCTCCAGAGAGAAGCTGTCTTTCAAATTCTGCATTCTCTCCAACATAAGATGATATCATTTTGCGAACTAATTTACTCTGAAGCATCAAGCCAATTCCAAAATCATCCACTCCAGCATTATTTGAGATGCAGGTTAAATCCTTAATTCCAGCTTTGACTATTGAAGAAATCGAATTTTCAGGGATGCCGCATAACCCAAAACCTCCAAGCATAATTGTCATCCCATCTCGGATACCTTGAATAGCGTCATCTGCATTTTTTACTACTTTATTCATAGATGTAAGATTACAAAGTTATATATTCTTTTATTCAAAATTCATTGTGAATAGTATTACCTTTCAAATTTTATTTTACAATAAACTATGTGCTTAGTTTAACCGTTATCATGTAAATTTGTAATTTTACGCAATCCATGACACGCTCTAGATTTTTGAAAATAGTTTTATCCATGCTCATCACAATGCAGATGAGTTTCTTATCTTTTGGTCAGTTAGGTAATGAATGGTTTGATTCATCACTGCGATATTTTGCATTTAAAATTGGTCAAAACGGTGTTTATCGGTTAGATTACAATTCGCTGTCAAACAATGGAATTCCAGTAGATGAAATCAGCCCAAAAACTGTCCAAATTTTCAAGAATGGAGAGGAGCAACACCTCTACGTTTATGGCCAAGAGGATAATAGTTTTGATATTGATGACTTTATCGAATTTTTTGCCACTAAATGATGGTTCATTAGATACTGAACTTTACAAAGAAGCATCCAATCAACCGAACTTACATCAAAGTTTATTTACCGACACCTCAACGTATTATTTAACTTGGAGTACAAATATTTCAAACAAAAGAATAGAATCCTATTACGACAACAACTATAACGGAAAAACTGCTGATCCATATTTTATAAACGAACAAATTATATCTTTTAAAGATTATTTCTTCCCAGGTGTACCCAATCAAAATAATTCCAGTCAGCAATTTTCAGAATACACTGATGGAGAAGGTTTTGGACATTGGATATGGTCAAGTCAACCTGAATTCAAATTGGACTTACCCCACGTCTTTTCAAGCGGACCAAAAGCTGAATTTGAAGTTGTTGCCTTCTCTGCTAATCATAATACTAATGAGATTTTAAATGGATACAATCATGAACTATCGTTATCTCTGGATAATAAAGCGAATACCCTCGCATCTCAAAAGGCATTAGGATATCAGAGAATCAAGTTAAATGCATCTACTGATCCCAGCAATTTAAAATCCGTAACCTCCTTATTTATTGGTGAATCCAATTATAATCAAAGTGCTTTTGTTTTATCCTATATAAAGTGTAATTACCCGCGTTTACTGAATCTCAATAACAATAGTCAACTCAGGGTAAGTGGCTCTTTCAATTCTTCTTTTTTTAATTTTAGTGACTATCCAATCTCAAAAAACAATCCTTATGTAATTGATTTATCGAATAACAAAAGAATTAAAGCAGATAAACAAGGAGACCAATCTATAAAGTTCAACTTAGAGAAGAATGGAATTAGTGAATTCTATATCTATGACGCTTCTGACGTAATTACAGTTAATTCTATAGAGGAAGTAAAATTAGGCAAATCTGCAATTAATCAATCAACTGATTATCTAATCATCACTCATCCAAATTTAACTTCTGGAGCAAACAACTATGCAAGTTATAGAATGAGCAATACTGGTGGAAGTCACGCTACAGCAACTATTTATGTAAATGATATTTACCATGATTTCGGGTATGGAATTGAAGGGCCACTTGCATTAAAAAAATACATCCAATCTTTGAAATCATCAGCCCCAAACCTTCAATATATTCTACTACTTGGTAAAGGTCAGACCTATGACCGTATTCGAACAAACACAGCTCTTAAAACTGCACTCAACCTAGTGCCTTCCATTGGGTTTCCTCCAAGTGATTATTTGTATGTTTCATCACTTGATGCAAGTGACTTGAGTATCGATTTTAGCATAGGAAGAGTCCCTGCCCGAAGTAATGAAAAAGTTGAAATTTATTTGAATAAAATTAAAGCATTTGAAGCTCAAGCTCCTGCAGCATGGCAGAAAAAAGTAATTCAACTTGCTGGTGGTGTTGGTTTTGAAAATCAATCATTTAAAAATTACCTCAATAACTATTACTCAATTTTGAGTGACACTTCTTATGGGGGGTATCGAGTCATGTTCTCAAAATCCGAACCTCATCCAATACAAACAAGCCTTACATCTAAAATACAAGCAGAGGTAGATGATGGATCCAATATGGTGATGTATTTTGGCCATGGAGCGGCACAGGTAACAGAAATCTCCCTCGGTGAACCCTCAGAGTATAATAATTATGGAAAGACACCCCTTTTCTTCTTTAACGGTTGTGCTTTGGGAAATACGTTTGAAGATTTGTCACTTGCTGAAAAATTTCT
>JAQWZS010000180.1 GCA_029253325.1 Bacteroidia bacterium | reverse complement strand
AAAAGATGGCCTTCCACTTATTTTAGGAAACCAATAGGTTTAAATTAAACCAATTTTCTTCTCAAAATTTTACCTACGTTTGATTTTGGTAAATCGTCTCTGAATACAACAATCTTCGGGTGCTTGTAATTCGTGAGTTTGTCCTTACAAAAATCTTTAATTTCATCCTCCGTAAGGCTATCATCTTTTTTGACGATAAATGCCATTACACACTCGGTTGTTTTTGGATGTGGCTCACTCCTCACTCCTACTTCTAATACCTTAGGATGACTGGATATCACTGCTTCTACCTCACTTGGATATACGTTAAAACCTGACACGCATACCATTTCTTTTTTGCGATCCACTATTTTAAAGAATCCATCTTCATCCATAATTCCAATATCTCCCGATAAGAAATAATCTCCATGCATAACCTCTTTTGTCGCATCAGGTCTATTCCAATATCCTGCCATAACTTGAGGCCCCTTTATACCTATCTCACCTCGTTCACCAGTGGGAACCTCTTTTTTATCTTCATCAAAAATTTTGATTTCAGTGTTCGGTATTGGCAATCCAATTGTCCCCATTCGGTGTGAACCATCAGTTGGGTTGATTGTAGCAGCAGGAGAAGTCTCAGAAAGTCCATAAGCTTCTAAAAGTGGAGAACCTGTTACTTTTTGCCATTTGGTAGCAACAGCATCTTGTACAGCCATTCCTCCGCCTAATGAAATCTTAAGATTTGTGAAATCAATGTCTTTGAAGGTAGGTTGATTTAATAATCCATTAAATAAGGTATTCACGCCCGTAATTAAAGAGAACGGATTTTTCTTCAAATCTTTAAGAAATGCCTTCATATCTCTTGGGTTTGTAATCAAGACATTACGAGACCCATAATTAAAGAATGCTAAGCAATTAGCCGTTAATGCAAAAATATGATACAAGGGCAATGCAGTAATAACAACGGGCTCTCCATGGGTAAATAACCCGGTTAACCAGCCGTCAACTTGTGAAAGCTGACTACAAATATTTCCATGGGTTAAGATAGCACCCTTAGATACACCAGTGGTTCCTCCTGTATACTGAAGAAAAGCCATGTCTTTATGAGAAATTTTAACCATTTCTGGTGACTTGCCTTTATTCTCTTTCAAAACAGTCTTAAATGAAATAGCATTCGGTAAATCAAAAGCTGGAACCATCTTTTTGACATGTTTAACTACCGTGTTAACAATAGTTCCTTTCAATCCACCAAGCATATCACCAATACGCGTGACAATAACTGTTTCAACGTCTGTATCATGCTGTATTTTCTGATAATTATTAGCGAAGTTTTCAAGAATAACTACTGCTTTAGCACCACTGTCTTTATATTGATGCTTCATCTCTTCAGGAGTATATAAGGGGTTTGTATTCACCGCTACAAAACCACATTTGATTACAGCAAACATGGCAACAGGAAACTGAAGTAGATTCGGCATTTGAATAACTACACGATCACCAACCTTAAGATTGGTTTCATTTTGAAGGAAATAAGCAAAAGCATCTACTTCAGCTTTGAGTTGATTGAATGTAAGCGTAACATCCATATTTTGGAAAGCCACTTGATCTCCGTACTTTTTAACTACATCTTCAAATACGTGTGCAAGGGATTTATATTTATTTTCATCTACGGTTTGCGGTACAAAATCAGGGTAACTCTTAAACCAAGGGAATTGTTTTGACATTCGGTAAAAATACAAGGATTGCGTAAAAAAAAAAATCTATGATAAAGATTGGTGTTAGAGGACATGCTGTAAATGCTTTATTTTCTCTAGTTTGAAAACTATTTGCAAATAAAGTCTGCCTGAATTTAGCGTTGTTTTCCTAGATATTGGTGAGCAGTTCAACATGATGCAGCAATTAAAAATTGTGCACTATTTTCACAAAACAGACCAAACGTTTAATTTCGTTGTGTTGCGATTGCTTCTGTAACTGACTAAAAACAAAACGTTCCGTAACAAAATGCTCTGAACGTTTCGATAAAAAGTGCACTCGAGAGGATTCGAACCCCTAACCCTCGGAGCCGAAATCCGATATTCTATCCAGTTGAACTACGAGTGCAGTAGTTTTTGTACTCAACATCAACGGAGCCAATTCGCCGTGGCGAACTATCCAGTTGAACTAAGAGTGCAAATTTAATAAACAAAAAAGCCTCTCCAAGTCGGAAAGGCTCTCTTGGTGATCCCTCTGGGACTCGAACCCAGGACCACTACATTAAAAGTGTAATGCTCTACCAGCTGAGCTAAGGAATCAAATTCGCTTTCGCGGCTGCAAATGTAGAATTTTAAATATCTAACACAAACAATATTATAAAAGTTTTTCGTAGGTAAAGTGAACTTTACTAGGTTGTGCATTTAGACTCTTGAATAAAGAATGCATTTTAGGATTAAAATCTCCTATCCATGCAAGTTCTGAAGACTCAATATGGGGGTTTTTGACCATAGTTTTATATACATCCATAATCATAAGAGCATATAGTCCCTTATTTTGATATTCCGAAATAACACCAAATATAATCCCTCTAATCTTCGTTACTTTTTTGGTTTTTAGATAATAATAGAATTTCAGTTTTCCCCACCAATTCATATTACCATTGATATACCTAAATAATTGATTTAGCTCAATAATACTAAGATAAAAACCTATTGGCTTATCCTTATCATACATAAATACTAAAAACTCCTCTCGTATGATGAGTTTCATCTCATTAAATAAGCCCCGAACACGGTCAATCGTAAATGGAACAAAGTGTGAATGATGTTTCCACGCATCATTGTAGATTGTCACAAAATCCTTAATAAAACGCTCAGATTCTCTATGGCTATAGTGCTCTATTCGATACGACCCACTTTTTAGCAGACGTTCACTAAATCGCTCACATTTTGATAAGTCTATCTGATCTGGCCTTCCTTCACTTGTGGTTTGTTCAATGCAAACTTTAAATCCATAATTTTCAAATAATTTTTGATAATAAGGGAAATTATAATTTTCTTGATAAGAAGGGGATTTGAAACCAGATACTAATAAACCCCAATATTTGTCTCTTTCCCCAAAGTTTACTGGAGCCTCTACCCTATTAAAACCTTTTTCTTTCAGCCATTTTATACCTACATCAAATAAAGCATTAGCTACCTCTTGGTTATTAATGCAATCAAAAAATCCTAAACCAGATTGTTGGTGTTTTTTGGAATAAAATGCAGCTATCCTTCCAACTATATTGTCATTGTGAATGGCAATCCATCTTGTGGCATCACCAAACTCAAATTCTGAGTTTTCACCTGAATCAAAAATCGCATCTATGTCTTGATCAATGTGAGAAATGTAGAAGTCATCATTGACATATAAATCACGACTAAACTGATGCCATGATTTGATTTCTTTTAATCTATGTACTTCTATAATTCTTACTAGCATAGTATATCAAGGGCTTCTTTTATCATTTTGTCAATCATTTGTTGAGGTTTTTTACTAAACTCCCCTGTCCTGCGATCAGCTAAAATTGCATTTAATGAAATGGCCTCAAAACCTAGTAATTTAGATAAGCCATAGATTCCAGCTGTTTCCATTTCAATATTCCCTGGTTGAGTACCATTAAAATCAATTGAATCACAATCTGAAAGACTAAATTTTTGAGATAATTGAGATGGTCTAAATTGGGGTCCATAAAAACCACAAGCAGTCATAGTAAGACTCGGTTTATATAACTGGAATATGGCTTCTAATTTGCTACTGCAAGGAATTACGGGTAGTTGCATGCCTTTAAACTTAATCAAATCAAATGAATGATTATAATAAGTCAAGAGATTATCTAAGGCTATTGCATTCTTTGAATATACAATCGAATCTAATGGTATAGATGGATGAATACTACCTGATGTGCCTAAACGTATTAAACTGATTGACTTTTGATTTTGCAATCGTTTGCGAGTAGACATATCGTAGTTTATAAGCATTGAAAGTTCATTAAGTACGATATCTATATTATCTGTTCCTATGCCAGTAGATAAGACCATAATCGATAAATTACCTATACGGCCGCCGACAGCCTTAAACTCTCTATTATAATTTGTATAATCGATAAAATCAAAATGTTTAGAAACAGATTCTACCCGACTAGGGTCTCCAACGGTAATTATTGTTGGGTAAATCTGCTCAGCATGGAGGCCGAGATGATAAATCGATCCATCATTATTTAGAATCAAATCAGTATTGGTTAATTGTTTCACGCTAAAAAAGGTGTTTATCTTCGCAGCAAGTTTAAGAAATTTTATGATAGATATTAAAACACCACAAAATCACATCATATTAGTGCCTATGGATTTTTCAGATTCATCAATAAATGCTGTTTATTATGCAGTAGAAATGGCAAACTTTTTTGATAGTGAAATTACTCTGCTTCATGTACTTAGCAAGAGTACATTATCCGGTTTATTTAACAGTGACAGCGAAATTGCACTTTTAAGAGACAAGGTTAGAAAAAAACTTGAAGATTTGAAATCAGAAATCCTTGAAAAATGGCCAACTCTAAAAGTAAATACGCTTGTATCTGAGGGCAAACCTTTCAAAATAATTAATAAGTTAGCCACGGATAACAAATGCGACACCATCGTAATGGGAACTAATGGAGCCAATGGAATTGAGCAATTTACTGGCAGTACAACCAGTCGAGTAATCAAAAGTTCTGCTATTCCAGTCATTGCTGTAAAACAAAAAAGAACAGAGCCTAAATTTAATAAAATTGTTCTTCCGATTGATTTGACTAAAACTAGTAAGCAAAAAATCGATTGGGCCGTCAAGGTAGGTCTAAAATACAATTCCACAATTCACATCATCATGGAACTAGAAAAGGATGAGTTAATTAAAAGGAAAATAAAGGCAAATCTCAACCAAGCCGAAGGAATCTTTGAAAAATACGGTGTTAAATTCGAATCTCATCTTCTTGATGATAGAAAATATCCAGATCATCTTGGTAAAGATACGATAAAATATGCCGAAGAAATCGATGCAGATTTGATCATTATTATGACAAAATCAGAAACTGGGAAGTTATCTGATTTATTTGTCGGATCATATGCCGAACAAATTGTAAATAGTTCACAGAAAACACCTGTCATGTGTATCAACCCTAAACCAACAGGCTCAAGAGCAACTGGCGGTTCTGGCTTTTACTAGGTTACAACTATTTTTAAACTAAAAAGGAGATTGGTAACCCAATCTCCTTTTTTTTATGTTATATTTAATGTGGAATTAACTCCAAATATTTACTCTTCTTGGTCTTGCCTTCTCAACGTGCAACTTTTTGCCATTTACCTCTTTACCATTCATCTCTTCTATTGCTTTGAGGCCATCTTTTTCATTCTCAAACTCTACAAAACCTGTTCCTTTTGGCTCCTTAGTGACTCTATCGTATACAACCTTGGCATAACTGATTTCACCATACTTTTCAAATAGCATCTCTAAATAGTGAGCATTGTATGATGTAGGAATGTTTTTGACAATTAAATTCATTGGTGCAAATTTATTAAATCTAACAAACTAAAAAGGGGTAATTATCAATTAGAATTGATAATTTGACCATCTTTCATTTCAATCATACGATCAGCCATTGCAGCTAATTCATTATTATGAGTTACAATAACAAATGATTGTCCCAATTCGTCTCTAAGTTTCAAAAAGAGCTCGTGAAGGTCTTTAGCATTTTCGGTATCTAGATTGCCACTTGGCTCATCGGCAAAAACAACCGATGGATTATTTACAAGAGCTCTAGCTACAGACACCCGTTGTTGTTCTCCTCCCGACAATTCATTCGGTTTATGATTTAAACGACTTTTTAGTCCTAGTTTATCTAACAATTTGACAGCCTTAAGTTCTGCATCAGATTTATTCATACCTTGAATTAATGCTGGCATACAAACATTTTCAAGGGCAGTAAATTCTGGGAGTAAGTGATGGAATTGAAAGATAAAACCAATGTTCTTATTTCTGAAATTCGCTATTTCATTAGGCTTCAGGGCAGAAATATCATAATCATCATACCGAAGAGTCCCAGTATCAAATGAATCCAAGGTTCCAAGAATTTGGAGAAGTGTGGACTTACCAGCTCCACTTGGTCCCGTAATACTTAAAATTTCCCCTTTGCCAATAGATAAATCAACCGACTTTAGAACTGCTAAATTTCCATAACTTTTACTTAATTCTCTTCCTTCTATCATATCATTCACATACCGATAAATCGCATAAACTCTGATCTTGTAGAGTCTTTCTGAAATTGACCAGATATCGCAGATGTTATGGTATTCGAGGTGACATCTTCTACCCCTCTACACTCAACACACATATGTCTTGCATCTATTACAACTGCAACATTGTCAATATTAAGTGTTTGTTTGAGATTTTCCATTATTTGTCTGGTTAATCTTTCTTGAACCTGAGGTCGTTGAGAAAAATATTTAACCATTCGGTGAATTTTACTTAAACCTATCACCTTTCCATTAGCTATATATGCAACATGTGCCTTACCTATAATTGGAACAAAATGATGTTCACACATAGAATAAACAGATATATTCTTCTCTACCAACATCTGGTTGTAGCCATAATTATTTTTGAATAAAGTAACCTCTGGTTTATTTTTAGGATTAAGACCACTGAAGATTTCTGTTACGTACATCTTAGCCACTCTTTTAGGTGTTTCCTTAAGGCTGTCATCAGATAAATCTAACCCCAAGGTTTCCATAATCGATTTAAAATGTACAGCTATTTTGTCAATTTTCTCTTCATCAGACACATCAAATGCTGAGGATATTGTTGGAGATTTAATAATTGAGTTTACTTCTATAGTTTTATTTTGATTGTTATTGTCCTTCATATTCTATAAAATTTCGTTCTGTTTCGTAAAGTGTTATATGTAAATGATGGTGATCTTCTAATTGGGGGTTAATTCTGTGCCATATAACATAAGCGATATTCTCAGCTGTCGGTATACGATTTTTGAAATCTGGCACATCTAAATTTAAATTTCTATGATCGAATCGAGAAGTGACTTCTTTCCTTATTATATCTCTTAATTTTTTTAGATCAATTAAATAGCCACTATCAGGATCAACTTCTCCAGTTATTTTTACAATTAGTTTATAATTGTGTCCGTGAAAATTGGGGTTGTTGCATAATCCATAAAATGAAGCATTTTTTTCGTCACTCCAATCTGGATTATGTAGCCTATGGGCTGCATTAAATCTTTCAACTCTACTTGCTGATGCAATCATATTCTACAAACATCGTTCAATTCATTTTTGTTTAACCTATTTACATTTATTATTATAAAAAATATAAACAAATCGTCATAATATTGTCATAAATAGGTTAATTAATGAAATTAATTTATTGATTATCAGGTGTTTATAAATTTGCTCAACATTTATTAATAAAAATTAAACAAAAATTAGTTTTTATAAAATTCTGTTTTACTTTTGTACGAATAAGTTAAACAAAATGAAAAATCAAACTGAATTTGAAAAAAAATTAGAGTTGCTACAGCCTATACTTAAAAACTATGCTCTTCAACTTTCTCAAAACCTAGACGATGCTAATGATTTGGTTCAAGAAACCTTAATGAAGGCAATAATATATTCTTCTAAATTTAAAGAAGGTACAAATTTGAAAGGTTGGTTATTTACAATAATGAGAAATAGTTTCATTAATAATTATCGCCGTATTACCAAGAGAAATACGTTTATGGATACACAGGATGAACAATTCATTATTGACAATGCCAAAACATTTAATGCTCATAATAATGGCGAGTCAAAGTTCATTAAGCAAGATTTGTCAGATGCCATCGACAGTTTGCCTGATGATTTACGCATAACTTTTGAAATGAATACTTTGGGTTATAAATACCATGAAATTGCTGAAAAAATAGGGATTCCTATTGGTACAATCAAAACAAGAATATTTGTTGCAAGAAGACGTCTTAGATCTCAACTATCTGAATATGAGAAGCTGTACAGCTTATCAGCTAGTTAATGTTTAAAATATTTTATAGCAGCTATTGGGTTATCAATCTGAACTCCATAAACATGTTTATAATCTACACTCCCATAATCACGAGTTGATTTTTGCCCATACAAAATTATTTTTTTAGAACTATCAAGTAGTTGTTGTTTCAATTTGTCATTTGTTTTTTCGAAGTTACAAACAATCCCTGCTAGCCCAAATCTACTTACGTCTCCAACTCCCACACTGTCCATATCTGAAACTAGCATACACCTGTAATTTTTCCTTTTATTTAATGCATACAGAATATTTGCATCTCTGCTCTCAATGATAATATTATCAGTAGATTTTAATTTTTCTAATCTCATATTTAGTAGGCCAGCCAATGAATCAATCTTAAAGGGAACATTGAAATTATTTTTTATATCAATGCTAAATAACTTATGCCTCCAACGTTTATTAATTAGAATAATTAAGCTGTCAAGTGATATGACCTCCTCATTATAGTTATTTGAATATTGCTTTCTGTAGTAACATTTTCCAATTTCGTCAAAATTTAAACCGTTAACGAAGCCTTTACATTGAGTAGAGTTTTCTAAATAATCATCATGAAATACAATTAGATTCCCATCTTTAGTAAATTGAATGTCTACTTCAACACCATCTAGGTCATAAAAATCAAGTGCCGTTGATATACTCGCAACAGAGTTCGGTGCGAACTGACCATTCAGATTATCAAATCCTATACCACCATGACCAAATACCAAGACTGTATTTTTATTAATCTCATGCTTACTACAACAAATCAGACAAATACTAGTAATAACTACAAATGATAGACGCATGATAAAGATATACTCCCCGTTAAATTATTAAATTGATCAAAACTGCCATCAGAGGCAGAACGCTCAGTTGCAACGCCATAGCCAATTCTTGACAACAATGACCAATTAGATTTATAATTATACTGTACTGAAGTTGTATAACACAAAGTTTGAATATTCACAATCTTCAATGGTTTCTGTCTCCTATATTCAGCTCCTAAAGATGTTTTCCACTTTTTCGAACTAATAACTTGGTAACCATAATGTAATCCAATACCGATTACAGGATCATCTGAAAAACCATCAGAAAAGTTATAATTAATTCCTGTTTCTATTATGTGATTATTCTTCAAAAATCGTCCATGAACAAAACTGTTCTTACCAAAGTAGTTTATTTCATAACCTGCTAATATTTGTTTTTGAAAAGGTTGATCTTGAGCACTCGATAAAATACTCATGAAACTTAAAATAAATATTATTAATAATCTACAATACATATCTAAAATCGTCTTTTAAACGCTTATATACTGAATTTGTGGGCAAACCCATCACATTATAATAACAACCATTTATAGAATTAACATGGGATAATCCCAACCAATCTTGAATTCCATATCCACCAGCTTTATCTAAAATAGCATAATTATTTATGTAAAAATTCTTATCCTCATAATCAATTTTATCCATAGACACATCAGTCATACTAGAAAAGGATATTGTTTTTTCTTTTGTTCGAATAGTTACGCCCGTTATTACTTGATGAGTTTTACCGCTAATCCTATTCAGCATTTCCAAAGCTTCGCTTTTATTTCTTGGTTTATTTAAGACTTTATCATTTACTACTACAACAGTATCGGATGTAATCAGAAGTTCTGAGTCGTTTAGTGATTTGTATGCCATGGATTTTTTTTCAGATAAATATTGAGCAACATCCATTGATAACATTGACTTTGGATAATCCTCTTCACAATCAATAGAAACCACATCAAAGTTGATAGCCAACATACTCAATAACTCCTTTCTTCTTGGCGATTTAGATCCCAATAACACTCTCATATAACCAACGAATTTAAAAAAATAATATGGATAATATTCCCGTAAATATCACATACTTCATAAGCAGACTTAGAGAATTGTAGTCTGACTTATTATTAGTATATCGTATATCAATCGCTGCTTTATAAAGTGGTATAACAATAAACAAAACACAATACGAACAAAAAATGTATTTGAGAGCTCCCTGAAAATACTGAATTTGGTAGTAATAAGAAAAAATGAGTAACGATATCAATAAAAGTAAAAGCACATAAACTACGTTATTAATTATTTTTTTACCAAATCTTATAGGTAATGTTTGACTACCAAACGCCCTATCCCCCTCAAAATCTTCAGCATCTTTAATGATTTCTCTACAAAAAGTAATAAGCCCAGAAAATAAACTAAAATGAACAATCAAAAAAACATCTACTGATGATGACAACATTGTTATGCTGTAGATACTATAAAAACTAAGCATTGAAATAATTAAATTACCAATTACTGGCAAGTCTTTTAGACTCCAGCTATACAAATAGAGTAAAAGTAGCGTAAATGAGAAGAGTGATAAAAACCAAATTCCTATCAAATATCCTGAAGTTAAAGCAACTAGGACAAATGATATTAAGTGAATATTTATTGTTAATCTTGAGTAGTACTTTATATGAGAAGGTTTTTTTTTGTTAATAATGTCTCTTTTTTGATCATAATAATCATTAACCCAATAGCCAAAGGATGCACATGAAACTGTTCCTAAAATCAACCAAAACATACCATTCTCA
>JAQWZS010000179.1 GCA_029253325.1 Bacteroidia bacterium | reverse complement strand
CAAATGCAGTAATGGCTGAATTATTCGGGAGAATTGATGGATGCAGCAAAGGAAAAGGAGGGAGTATGCATATGTTTTCCAAAGAGCATGATTTCTTTGGTGGTCACGGTATTGTTGGTGGTCAAATTCCTTTGGGTGCTGGTATTGCACTAGCAGAACAATACAAAGGAACTGATAATGTTTGTTTCTGCTATATGGGTGATGGAGCTGTAAGGCAAGGTGCATTGCATGAGACATTTAACATGGCAATGGTATGGAATTTACCTGTTGTATTTATTTGTGAGAATAACAACTATGCAATGGGAACTTCTGTTGAAAGAACAACCAATGTTACAGATATTTACAAAATAGCATCTTCGTATGAAATGAATGCAGAGCAAGTCGACGGTATGAGTTGTGAGGCGGTTCATGATTGTATGAAGAGAACTTCTGATCGTGCAAGAAAAGGTGGTGGTCCAACTTTTGTTGAGCTTAAAACATATCGATACAGAGGTCATTCAATGAGTGATCCAGCTAAATATCGAACAAAGGATGAAGTAGAAGAGTATAGAAAAGTTGATCCAATTGAAGTGGTTAAGGCTATTATTCTTAAGTCTAAGTTTTTAACAGAAAAAGGGTTGGAAGAAATTGAAGAAAGCGTAGAGGCTGAAGTGCAAGCATCTGTTGAATTTGCAGATAATTCACCATTACCTAGTCCAGATGAAATTTATAAGGATGTCTACGAAACAGAATATCCCTTTATCGTAGAATAACGCTATTTTTGCAACCCATTTATTAGAATGAATACAGAAGAACAAACTACAGAAAACCAAGGAATTGAATCATTCATTCAGTTTTTTGAAAAACATAAAAATAATGCAATTGCTGTTGGTGTAGCACTAATTGTTTTAGCTGGAGGTATCTATTACTACAACGATGTGTATACTCCTCAACAAGAGATGGAGGCTGCAGATAGCTTTTTTATGGCAGAACGATACTTTGGTCTAGATTCTCTTAATAAAGCTTTAGTTGGCGATGGAGTAAATCTAGGAATGATTGATATTGCTGACGAATTTGGATCCACAAAAATTGGAAACCAAGCATCTTATTATGCAGGCAGAATTTTGTTAGAACAAGGTAAATTCGAAGAAGCATTGGGTTATTTGAGCGATGTTTCTATGGATGATCAAATAATGGCAGCTCAAGTAATTACCTTGCAAGGAGATTGTTATTCTGAAATGGAAAATTATGAAAAAGCAGGCAAAACATACATGGCTGCAGCCAACAAACGTGATAACCAGTTAACTACTCCATATGCTCTACTTAAGGCTGGAGCCGCTTTTGAACAAGCTGGTTCGTTTGATGATGCTGTAGATGCATACCAAGAGATAGAGAAATCTTACCCAAATTCAAGACAGGCTGAACTTGTAAAGGCTCTCATTGCTCGTGCTGAAGCCAAACAAGCTAGTCAATAGATCTGATGGCGGACTACGCAAATCAAGATTTTTTAAGCGATAAGATCAACTTGTCTGACACCCATTTTAAGATAGGGGTTGTCACCGCTATGTGGAATGGTGAGATTACATCTAAACTAAAATCTGGTGCACTAGAAACACTTGCTGTTGCTGGTATTCCAACCGAGAATATTACTGTTTGGGATGTGCCAGGTTCATACGAACTCATATATGCAGCTAATAAATTAGCTAATGAAGGAATGGATGCAATTATTTGTATTGGCGTTGTGATTAAAGGTGAAACACCTCATTTTGATTTTATTTGTAATGCTGTCGCCAATGGGATATCTCAAGTCACTATTGAACGAAATATACCTGTAGGTTTTGGTGTATTAACTACTTCAAACGAACAACAAGCCATAGAGCGGGCAGGTGGAGCTCATGGTCACAAAGGAGAAGAAGCGGCATGGACTGTCCTGAAACTTCTTGAAAGAGAATAAATTAAGATCAAAATTCTTTTTGTAATCAAATTTATTCCTAGCTTGTATATTGCGAGTCAATAAATTATAGTTTTAAAATTAAACTTTAAAATGAGAAAAATTCTAATACATGTTGGTCTAATAAGTTTTCTCTCTATTTTGATTGCATTTGGCACACTAAGGTATTTAGATATTTATACAAATCATGATAGTGTTTTAATTGACCTAGCAGATCTAAGTGGTCTTGATGCTGATGATGCACTTAATCTTTTAGCTGAGGCAGGTTTAGAAGGTGAGGTAACGGATACAGTGTATAAAGACGGTGTAGAAAAGTTGGCTGTAATTAATCAAAATCCAATTGCTGGTATGAAAGTTAAGCCAGGTAGGAAGGTATATTTAGTGATTAATATTAACACTGTTCCAATGGTTAAGGTGCCTGACCTAGCTAATAAAACATCACTCTCACAAGCTCGAAATATTTTAATTAGAAAGCATTTGAAAATTGGTAAAATAACCGAGCGAATATCACCCTCTGTTAGAACTGAAAATGATCAACCCATACTAGCCCAATATTACCCAGGAACTACCAATCCTATAAAACCTGAAACTGAAGTTGAACGCAATTCAGTGATTGATCTAGTTGTTGGAGTATATGGATTTGGAGATTCAGATAGTATGAATATTCAAGATTTTGACGATTCAGCTATTGAAATTGAGAATTAACTTTTAATAAACACTTTAAAAAATAAATATGCGTTTGTTCATTATGGAAGTTTTAAGACAGTTTAGGAGAGGTTTAGTGGCCTTTTTATTTATTATAGGACACATATTATTACACGGTCAAGTTCGAACATATCCGTTAAAAAACAATCAATCCATTCATCATTTTTTGAAAGAAAATCCAAATTATTCATTTCAGTCAAATCTTAAATTTAAGTTTGGTAAAAAGGATACTTTAGTGCTACCATTTTTTGATGATTTTTCAGAAAGCAATCTCTATCCTGATAGTTTGAGGTGGTTGAACAATCAGGTATATATAAATAACCATTTTCCCTTCCGCCCCCCTACGATTAATGTAGCAACCTTTGATGGTCTTGATTCTAAAGGAAATCCATATAACAAAACAATTAATAAAGATTATAGTGCTCCTGGTGATAGTTTGATTAGTCAACCCATTAATCTAAAAGATAGTGCAGGGTCTTCCTATGCTTTATCTGATTCAATGGTATTTAGTTTTTTTTATCAACCCAATGGTTTAGGGTACCATTTGAATGGAGAAGACTCTTTAAAACTTTGGTTTAGAGCTGCTAATAACCTTTGGATTAAAGTGTGGAGTGTTGGTGGTCAAGCTGCTACTTCAGAGTTTAAACATGTGAGTATTCCTATTTTGGATGTTAATTACTTACACAAAGGGTTCCAATTTATGTTTACTACTTATACTCGTCAAGTTGGAAATGCAAATCAATGGCATATTGACTATATCTTACTCGATAAGGACCGTTCAAGTATAGATGATTCCTATAATGACTATGCCATTCAAAATGTTCCATCACCCTTATTGAAATCTTTTACTCAAATGCCATATTCACATTTTAGTGAAGATCCAAATATTCAGATTGCGGATTCTGTACATTTAAGGTTATCAAATTTGTATAAGGACCCCAAAGCACTTCAAATAAGACATCAAGCTACATATAATGGTACTACAATTGCTAGTACAGAGTTTATAAACAGCACAAAAAATATAGGGTCACAAACCTCTGCAGTTAGAAATTTACCCTCATACACATCATTTATCGGATTGACAGGAAATCAACCTATAGTTATAAATCGTTTAGTTGAGGTTAGAGAAAATGGAGTTGCTAATGATTATAAACAAAATGATAGTATATTTTATACTCAGGAGTTTGATGACTTTTATGCTTATGATGATGGTACTGCTGAACAAGGGTTTGGATTTGACCAAAATATCAATCCAAGTAATATAGAAGGACAAATTGCATATGGTTTTGATGTGACCAAAGAAGATACCCTATATGCCATTGCTACTTATTTCAATGAGGCCGTCTTCGATGTATCAAGAAAAAGATTCACATATAGAATCTGGAAAGAGTTATCAGGTGTCGGATCTGGTACTATTGACGATGTTATTTATGAATCTGATGAACTTTCACCAACTTATTCATCTGCAAATGATTGGAGGACATTTACTCCGCACTATTTGGACACTACGTTAATCTTATCCCCAGGTAAATACTACATCGGTTGGAAGCAAGAAAGTATGTATAATCTCAATGTTGGTTGGGATAAAAACTACGGCTATTCGAAAACTCCAGATAAAACTAATCAAAATATCTACTATAAAACCTTCGGTAGCTGGAGTAATACTGATTTGCCAAGTGGTACGTTGATGATGAGACCACATTTTGGTGCATCAAAAGAAATTTATGCATCCGAAGAGAAGTTTGATATAGTAAATAATTCAGTTGAAATGTACCCAAATCCAGCAGAAAATATTGTTCATTTATCAAAATCGTTTGAATTAATTCGCATTTGTGATATTCAAGGCAAACAGGTTCTTGAATTTTGGAATAGTTCTAATTTGGATGTCTCTAGTTTGAAAGAGGGAGCCTACTTTGTATTTTTGAGTGATAATTCAAAGCGTTTTAATACAGCGAAACTGATAATTCAAAAAAGATAAAGCAAACATGGAAGATATAACAATCGAAGAATTAAAGCATAAACTTGAGAATAAAGAAGATTTCTTATTAATTGATGTTCGGGAAGATTGGGAGTATAAAGATTTTAATATTGATGGAAGACTTATTCCATTAGGATCATTGCAAGGAGCTATTGATGATTTAGATGATTGGATGGAAAAAGAAGTTGTAGTTCATTGTAAGTCAGGAGGTAGAAGTGCAGCAGCAAAAGAGTTTATGGTTCGTCAAGGATTTAAGAATGTTAGAAATCTTCTTGGAGGTATGTTAGCGTGGCAAGCCAAGTACGCTTAAAATATCGATTTAAAAAACTAGTTGTTTTTTTGGGGCTATTTGTAATAGTCGCTACATTACTGTATTGTTCTGATAATACTAAGTCAACTACAGATTTTCACTATGATAATCACGTAGATAGTGTTGCGTATGTTGGTATGGAAATATGTGCTACATGTCATCAAGATAAACACCAAACATTTATTCACACGGGTATGGGACTTTCATTTGATTCAGCTACTCGTCAGAAATCTTCGGCATTATTTGGTGTTAATCATCAAGTATATGATTCTTCCTCTGATTTACATTACTACCCTTTTTGGGAAAACGAAAAATTATATATCAAGGAATTTAGACTGTTAGAACAAGATACAATTCACCAGTTCACTCAAGAGATTAATTATATTGTAGGAAGTGGGCAGCATACTAATTCTCACATTCTGGAGAAGAATGGATATTTATATCAAGCACCAATAACTTTTTATGTACAAAAGCAGAAGTGGGATCTTGCTCCTGGTTTTGAAGGAGGAAATAATTCTCGTTTTAGTCGAATTTTAAATTCAGAATGCATCAGCTGCCATAATTCAATGCCAAATTTAGCCGATAATTCGCAGTTTAAATTTAAGACTATCGGTAATGGGATAGATTGTGAACGATGTCATGGTCCAGGAGAATTGCATGTTAATCAGCGATTGAATGGTCGGGGTGTAGATGTAAGAAACGAGATTGATCCTACGATTGTTAATCCAGCCAAACTTTCTTGGGATCGACAAATTGATTTGTGTCAGCGTTGTCATCTCCAAGGTTTAAATCTTTTAAAAGAGGGCAAGAAGTTTACAGACTTTAAACCAGGTATGAAGCTGAGTGATATCTTCGAGATTTACTTGCCAGAATATGAGGGAGACCAATCACAATTTGATATGGCTAATCACTCTCAACGTTTTCAAATGAGCAAATGCTTCACCTCATCGAATGCCTCCGATTTGGAGTTCACTTGTATATCTTGTCACAATCCTCATGTAAGTGTTAAGATTACAGGTACTGAAGTATATAACACAGCTTGTACCCAATGTCATGCAAAAAAAGATTGTACAACTGCACCAGAGCAGCTAACTGAAGCCAGTCATAATTGCGTTTCTTGTCACATGCCACCAAGCAGTTCTGAGGATATTCCTCACGTAAGTGTTCATGATCATTATATCAGAAAACCTAATGAAAAAAAATATAACGTAAGTCAAATGCAAAAGTTGGTTGGCTTATATGCAGTCAATAATTCTCAGCCTGAAATTGAGCACCAAATACAAGCTTATTTAGAATATTGGGAAAAATTTGATAAAAATCCATTTTATATTAACAAGGCTCGAGATATGTTATTGAGTAACGATTATCCTCATTTATGGTTGAAATATTATTACTTGAAGGAGGAATATGAAAAGGCAACTCAGCTGACTTTTGAATATGGTGATCTTGATGCTTGGCAGAGCTTTATGATGGGGGAGAGTTATGCTAGACTTAATCAATTAAGTCAGGCTATTTTTCACACGAAAAATGCCTATGAATTAGAGCCTACAAATCAAATGTTTTGCCTACAATTGTTAAAGCGATATGTTGCTAATGGTGCGTTAGATAAGGCCAGTAAATTTGGCAATCAACTATTGAATGAATTTGGATATAATGCTACTATTCTAAATAGCTTAGCCAAAATATACACGTTAAAAAAACAATATTTAAATGCTAAGAAATATGTTAATCATGCATATCAATTAGATCCTGATGATTTATCCATTTGGGTGACCTATTTCAACTTGTATATTCAATTAGGAGATGACAAGAACGTTATATATTGGCTAGATAAAATTCAAGAAAAACAACCTAATTATATTGAATCAAATCAACTAGATGAAATACTAGACAGTCTAAAAGATTAGCCTAAAAATAACTAAATAGTTTCAATCAAATAGTTTTCCTTTGCAGTATGGCAATTATCATAACTGATGAATGTATTAACTGTGGTGCTTGTGAACCTGAATGTCCAAATACTGCTATTTATGAGGCAGGGGCTGAATGGAAGATTGGAGACGGCACAGGTGTAAAAGGAACTTATAAATTGGAAACAGGTGAAGAAGTGGCAGTTGACTCAATTCAACAGCCAGTATCTGATGAAGTTTACTACATTGTTCCTGATAAGTGCACAGAATGTAAAGGTTTTCATGAAGAGCCACAATGTGCAGCAGTTTGTCCTGTTGATTGTTGTGTTCCAGATCCAGATCGAGCGGAATCAGAAGATCAACTTTTAGCTAGAAAAGCAAAACTTCATATTTAATCATGGTCAAGGGTATTTGTCATCTATCTCAAATCCCTTTAAGAGCTAATCCAAAAAGTAGCTCAGAAATGGTTAGTCAATTACTTTTTGGTGAGACATATCTTATTATTGAACAACGAGAAGAATGGTCACTTATCCAAATGGAATATGATGGTTATGAGGGTTGGCTTAGTAAATCTAGTATTAATCTTATTGATTCTGTAGAAACAAATATCAAAGACTATATACAGACAGATTTAATTCGACACTCTATAAATAACCTCACAGATCAACCGTTAATAAGCTCAATGGGGTCAGAATTTTCAGATGAAATCAATTCAGGTAATCAACGGAATATTATAGATATAGCAAAACTCTTTTTGGGTGTTCCCTATTTATGGGGAGGAAGACATTTTTCTGGTATCGATTGTTCAGGTTTTGTGCAAGTGTTATATAAATGTATAGCTATTCAGTTACCTAGAGATGCCTCACAACAACAAAAAAAAGGTAAACCTGTAGCATTCAAAGATTTATTCGAAGGAGATTTGGTCTTTTTTGAAAGCAATAATCGAGTAACTCACGTAGGTATGTTTATTGGGGATGGTCAAATCATCCATTCATATGGGATGGTTCGTATTGATAAGTTAAACAAGGACGGAATATTCAATTTACAAACAGGAGAGCAATCTCATAGCTATCACTCCGCGAAGCGTGTGCGATAAAATTTGGGCATTCTTCAAATTTTAGCCATATTGCACATCAAATTATTATGAGCAAGTCAACAGAGTCTTGGGGAAGTAGAGTAGGTCTTATTTTGGCTATGGCAGGTAATGCTGTAGGACTAGGTAATTTTCTTCGTTTTCCTGTAAAAGCCGTCGAAAATGGTGGAGGAGCTTTCATTATTCCATACATCATTAGCTTTTTATTGATGGGGATTCCACTTTTATGGGTTGAATGGAGTATGGGAAGGTACGGTGGATCAAAAGGTGATCATAGCACGCCATTTATCCTTGATAATATGACTAAGAAGAGTCTTTGGAAGTATTTCGGCGTTTTTGGTATTTTTACAAATATTGGAGTCATGTCCTATTACACCTACATTGAATCATGGACATTGACCTACACTATAAAGTCGCTTAAAGGAGATTTTTTGGGAATGGATATTGCCAAAGTTGGTCAAGTTTTTGATCAATATGTAGACATTAGTGGTGGAGTTAACATTCCAATTATTGCTCTGCTTGCTTTTACGGTTACTCTAGTTATTAATATTTATATATTATCTAAGGGTTTGAGTGGAGGAATAGAAAAGGTAGCTAAAATAGCGATGCCTATGCTCATTGCATTTGGTGCTTTTTTAGCTTTCATGGCCTTTACAATGGGAGACACAGGTAAATGTACTGATTGCAACTCACACATTGGTATGGATTTTTTATGGTCTCCACAATACGATAGTTTATGGAATCCAAAGGTATGGCTCGAAGCTGCTGGTCAAATCTTCTTTACTCTTTCAGTGGGTATGGGAACCATCGTGTGTTACTCTTCTTATGTTAAAAAGCGAGATGATATTGCTCTCAATGCAATGAGTGCGGGTTGGATGAATGGTTTTGTAGAGATCGTTCTCGGAGCATCCGTTGTTATTCCTATTGCAGTAGGGTTTCTAGGACTTGATTGGGTAAAAGAAAACGCTGGATTTATGATGGCTTTTAAGACCATGCCTTATTTGTTTGATCAATGGGGACATGTTATTTCTGTTATTGCCGGAGTAGCGTGGTTTGGCTTGTTGTTCTTTGCTGGAATCACATCCTCTCTTGCTATGGGTACTCCCTGGATGGGTTTTGTGCAAGATGAATTTGACTGGTCTCGCAACAAAGCTTCATGGACATTGGGTGTGTTTATATTCTTGTTGGCATTACCTACTATTTTCTTTTTTGAATACGGTGTTTTTGATGAATACGATTATTGGACGGGTACCGTTTCTCTTGTTGTCTTTGCCTTAGCAGAAGTAATTTTATTTGCTTGGGTTTTTGGTATGGACAAAGGTTGGGATGAGATTAATTATGGTGCAGATATCAAGGTGCCAAAAATTTATAAATTTATTATCAAATGGGTAACTCCACTGTTTATCTTAGTCATTTTTCTTGCTTCATTATTCACACCAAAAGATAATGATTGGAATGCAGCTATCAATGGAGAGTGGGTTTTAGATAAGAGTAGTATTATTGGTAAAATACTACACATTGGAGAAGATGCTAGTTGGTTAATTGATGGTAGTTTAACTACAATCTTTTATGTTGATATGTCTCGATTACTTCTTCTAGGTACATTTATTGGTCTTGCATTAATGGTGAAGCATGCATCCAAATTACGAAAACAAAAATTAAATAAATAATATGAGTAGTTCAGCATTAATATTGATGATAGTTGTTCAAGTGTCGGTTACTATCATTACAGGATATTTTTTTTACAAGGTATTAGTAACACCCCCAAAACCAGAGCCTGATTCATATTCTGAAAATGATGATGAAGAAAGATAAAAGATAAATATGTTTATTCTTCAAGCGATAGATAGTGTTCAACGAGCACCTGATGCACCTGCTTTATTTTGGGGCATTTCTGAGGTAGTAGTTACCCTAATTGTATTTGCAGGGGTATATTATATTTTTAAACCCGTATTTGGAGATAAAAAAGATAAAAAAACTAAGCAATAGTGAGATCAATTAGTCTTGCTCTATTTGGCTAGACTCTGTCTTGGCCTGAGGAAATAATCGATTCCTAAAAATAAGAATTGTAAAGACACCAATACTTATTGCAGCATCGGCTATATTAAATACAGGTCTGAAGAACTGAAATCGGTTTCCACCAACAATGGGTACCCATTCAGGCCAATGAGTATCTAACAACGGAAAATAAAGCATATCTACGACTTTACCCATAAATAATGGAGCATAACCATTGCCATTGGGTAAAAATTTTGAGACATAATGGTAGGAACTCTCTTCGAAGAAGTAACCGTAAAGAATAGAGTCTATAATATTACCAATTGCCCCTGCAAGAATCAACGAAATTAAAATAACAGTTATGGATTTTATTCCTTCTTTGATTAAACCTCTGATGTAAATAATAATGACTCCAGAAGCAATAATTCTAAATAAAGTAAGGACGATTTTACCCCATTTTCCTCCAAGGGTTAATCCGAATGCCATTCCAGGATTCTCTGTAAAATGTAATTCAAACCAATTGGGAAAGATCGTTTTACTTTCTCCTAATGTATAGTTTGTTTTGATATGAAATTTTAACCAATGGTCAAGTATCAATATGATCATGACTGTCAAGACAACATATAGAGCTTGTCTTTTTTGGTTAACGTATGAGATAGATTCCAAAGAATTAACGATATTGATTCTTTTTTGCTTCCATACTTTGTGTTGTATGAGGAACAGCTCTTAGACGCTCTCTACTGATTAAATTACCAGTCACTCTACATATACCATAAGTTTTATTTTCAATCCTTACGAGAGCATTTTCAAGATTTTCAATGAATTTTTGTTGACGTGCAGCTAATTGGCCAGTGCTTTCTTTTTGCTGTGATGCACTACCATCATCAATTGCTACATATGCACTAGCAGTATCGTCAGTTCCATTCTCATTTTCAGATCTGATTTGCTTACGTAAGTAGTTGTACTCCTCTTTGGCAGATTCTAATTTTTTCAAGATGATTTCTTTAAACTCTGCTAAATCTGCATCACTGTATCTTAACGATTCTTTCATAATGTTTTATTTAGTTAATTTGATTTGAATTTGGTGAGTGTCAATATCTACCTCATCAGAGGTATCCATATCGTCATTCAATATTATTGCCTTAGCAAGAATCTCTCCACAAATATATTCATTGTGAGATTCAATTGCATCTTTAATGTAAGGGTGATTATCGATTGTAACTGTTATTTTATCGGTTACTTGAAAATCTTTCTCTTTTCTTAGGTTTTGAACTTTATTGACTAATTCACGAGCTATACCTTCATTTTTTAAATCTGTGGTTAGTTCTAAGTCAAGTGCAACAGTATAATTATTGTCGCTAATTATTTGCCATCCTGGGATGTCTGTAGTTTTAATCTCAATATCCTCTAAAGCGATATCATACGTTCTATCTTCTGTTGTTATTTCAATAGACTTGCCACTTTCTAGATTTGAGATGTCATCATTTGTAAAATTGAAGATTTGACTTGAAACTGCCTTCATATCCTTACCTACTCGTTTACCAAGAGATTTAAAATTTGGTTTAGCAGATTTTTTTATTATCGAAGAATCTTTGCTAATTATTTCAATTTCTTTAATGTTTACTTCCGATTTAATAAGTTTTTCTACACGCTTTAATTGCTGACTAAACTCATCATTAAGAGCTGGAATTATTGCTTTATTTAAAGGTTGACGTACTTTAATACCTTCTGCTTTTCGAATACGAAGTATTAGAGATGTGATGTCTTGTGAAATGGCAATTTGACTTTCTAATTCTGGATTAATTAAGTCATGATTTGCTTTTGGGAAGTCTTGCAGATGAACAGATTTGTTAGAAAAGGTCAAATCTCTGTATAGGTTGTCAGCATAAAATGGACTGAAACTACACATCAATTTTGAGATATTGATAAGGCAAGTATTCAATGTTTGATATGCTGCAATTTTATCGGAGGTTAGCTCACCCTTCCAAAAGCGACGACGATTCAATCTAATGTACCAGTTACTTAAGTCATTGATTACAAAACTTTGAATTGCACGAGTTGCTTTTGTAGGCTCATAATCGTCCATTGCATCTTCTACCATTTTCGATAACGAATTCAGCTTACTTAAAATCCATTGGTCAAGTTCTGTGCGTTGGTCGATAGGAATTTCACCATGCTCATTTTTAAATTCATCAATATTGGCATATAAGGCGTAGAATCCATAGGTATTATGGAGTGTTCCAAAAAACTTTCGTTGTGTCTCGGTTACACCATCCAAATCAAATTTAAGATTGTCCCAAGGAGCAGCATTGCTAAGCATATACCAACGGATTGCATCTGCACCGTATTTTTTAACGGCCATAAATGGATCAATAGTGTTACCAAGACGCTTAGACATTTTATTACCCTCTTTGTCCAGCACTAGTCCATTTGCAACTACATTTTTGTAGGCAACAGTATCATTTAACATGACAGAGATAGCATGCAAGGTAAAAAACCATCCACGTGTCTGATCTACACCTTCGGCAATAAAGTCTGCAGGATAATTTGTATTATTATCAATTTGCTTCTGATTTTCGAAAGGGTAGTGGAGCTGAGCAAAAGGCATGGCTCCAGAATCAAACCAGACATCGATTAAATCAGTTTCTCGATACATAGCTTCTCCATTACTAGTCACTAATATGATGTCATCTATATATGGTCGATGTAAGTCAAATTCTGATGTTATTGTATTATTATTCATCAATCCAGCGTCAACAGACTTGGATACTTCATTTCTTAATTCTTCAATTGATCCAATGCATATTGACTCTTTTCCATCTTTTGTTTTCCAGATTGGAAGTGGAGTACCCCAATACCTACTTCTACTTAAGTTCCAATCTACTAGATTTTCTAGCCAATTTCCAAACCTACCCTCTCCTGTACTAGCAGGTTTCCAGTTAATGGATTTGTTTAATTCAATCAGTCGATCTTTAACAGCGGTTGTTTTAATGAACCAACTTTCTAATGGATAATAAAGAATAGGTTTGTCTGTTCTCCAACAGTGGGGATAGCTATGTTCGTATTTTTCAACTTTAAATGCTTTGTTATCTGTTTTGAGTCGAATGGCAATTTTTACATCGGTAGTCATGTATCCATCTGCCTTTTCATTTTCTTCTTTGTAGTTTTTAACATAAAGCCCTGAAAATTCACCTACTCCATCGATAAATTTTCCCACTCGATCGACAAGAGTAAGAGAGCCAATGTTATTTTGTTTTGCGGCAATGTAATCATCTGATCCAAAGCTAGGTGCTAGGTGAACAATTCCAGTACCATCATCAGTAGTAACGAAGTTTGCCGCAATAATTTCAAATGC
>JAQWZS010000140.1 GCA_029253325.1 Bacteroidia bacterium | reverse complement strand
AACCACCCTCTGTGCTGGCAACTGGGCTGTCACCATCACCACCATTATCAATCCACATAAGAATCGATGTAATTTCCTCATCTTTAAGATTTTCAAAGATATTCATGGCTTGCCCATTGTATTCATTGTAAATAGCAACAGCTCTTTCATCTCCTGATTTGACTAATTTTTGACTATTTTTAATCCAAGCGTTTAACCAAGCGTAGTCTTCCTCATATTTGTCTATTACACCTTCAAGTGCTGGACCTACAACTTTACCTTTTAAGGCATGGCATGATGCACAGTTAGCTGAAAATAGTTCACTTCCTTGCTTGATTAATTCGTCCGTTCCCTCAACGCCATCTATTGGTCTGGTAAGGTTGTTTTTGTAGGCTTGAGAATTATTAAAGAAGAAAAGGCCAAATAATACGAGTAGTAATTTGACAGGATTTTTGATTATCGTTAACATCTATACTCTTTGTTTTTCGAGTTAATTTTATTGCTGGCAAAAATACCTTGAAATTTAATTAATAGAAAGAGAGTTTTACCAAATAATTAACATTGTTAAATCTTTTTAGATTATGTTTAAATAGATTAAAAAAAATGGCATAATTCCTAAACAAAAAAAAGAGGGTTAAAACCCTCTTTTTTAAACCAAAAACTAAAACTAAATAATGGAACGTCTTATAAACCAATTAGTTAAATAATGTTCCTATTACTTGCTACGAAGTTAGTTTCAAAAAAGTTAAACAATTGTCATATTGTAGTCATTAATTCGTTGTATGTTGATTTGTATGTATCAATCAGCTTGTCTGAGTCAAATAATTGAAGTGTTTTTGGGATTTTTTTCTCAAATTTTTCTCGAATATCTTGATTCATTAGTTGGAGAATAGCTTGACGGACACTTAAATGATCTTTTGGATCAAAATACATTGCTGCATTTTTCCCAACTTCAGGCATGCTACTAATATTGGATGTCGCAATTGATTTCCCAAAAGAAAATGCTTCTAGTATTGGGATACCAAAACCCTCAAATAAAGAGGGATAAATACAAAATTCACAATTTCTATATAGCTCGTTGAGTTTTTTGTTAGATAAATTAAACTGTAGTTCAACTCGTTGATCTTTTTTGGCTAAGCGAATAATTTCTTTTGATGTGTTGCCATGGCTACCAACAACTTTTAGGTTTATTTTTTTTGATTTTATCGATTCAAATGCCTCTAGGAGGGTTCTTATGTTTTTTCTTTTTGTAAAGCTACTTACACATAATATGTAGGGTTTATCTGATTTCTTGGAAGATGCTTTTTTCTTTGAAATTCCAATAGGAATAACTCTAATCTTCGATTCATCTGTTTTGTAATAATGAATGATATCCTTTTTAGTTTGCTCGCTAACGGTGATAATTATATCTGCATGTTTTTGAGCATATCTTAATTTAATGTCATAAATCCACCGATCAATGGGTGCATAATTTTCGGGATACCTTTTGTTGATCAAATCGTGGATGGTTACTACAGTTTTTATACCTGTTTTGTGAATGCCAAATGGAAGTTCGTTACTTAGGCCATGATAAATATTAATTTTTTCTTTTTTTAAATTTCGAACAATTAACCAACTTCTCCAGATTGATTTTAAAAGTGGAATTTCTGGGGTAATAACCGATATATCATCGTTATATTCATTTTGTTTTTTTGTGTGAAATAAGACTATTGATTGTGGTATTTGATCATTCAAATTATTGATTAACCACCTGGAGTAATTACCTAGACCAGTTAAATTATTAAAATATCGTTTGCCATCAAAACCTATTCTCATTTAAACAGGTACTTGAAAATCTCGTAACACATCATTTAATGAAGTTTTCTTATCTGTTGATGCCTTTCGAGTACCAATGATTAGGGCACAACTAACTCCAAAGTTACCTGCAGGGAATTCTTTTTGGAGACTTCCGGGAATTACAACGGATCTTGCTGGTATTCTTCCTTTGTGATATTTGGGTTCGTCTCCTGAAACATCAATAATTTTTGTGCTTTGTGTCAAGGTTACACCTGCACCAATTACAGCCTCGGACTCAACATGTACCCCTTCAACAATGATAGATCGACTTCCAATAAAACAATTGTCCTCAATAATGACTGGTGCTGCTTGTACGGGTTCTAATACGCCTCCTATACCAACACCACCACTTAAGTGAACATTTTTACCAATCTGAGCACAACTCCCAACTGTAGCCCAAGTGTCGACCATTGTTCCAGAATCTACAAAAGCCCCAATATTAACATAACTAGGCATTAAGACTACACCTGACGCTATATGGGATCCATATCTAGCAATTGCATGAGGAACAACTCGAATACCTTGAGCTGAAAAATCCTTTTTGAGCAACATTTTGTCATGAAATTCAAATGGACCAACCTCAATAGTTTTCATTTTTTGTATTGGAAAATATAGTAGAACGGCCTTTTTAACCCAGTCGTTTACCTGCCATTTTTTTTGGTCATTTAATTCAGCACATCGTAAAAAACCTTTATCAATCTTTTCGATAACATCTCTTATTGCTTGCTGGACACCGTCTTCTTTTAATAATGATCGGTCATCCCACGCATTTAATATGATTTCCTTCAACGAACTTAACATGCTTGCAAAGGTATTGATTGTAAGATTTAAATCTTCATACAAAAAAGTAGAATTTAAATTTAAATTAAATAAACACTCATTTGACCATTTTTTTCTTCATATAATATATGGTCTTTTAGTGTTGTTGATAGGGACAGACCAACAAAATTTGCTTGTATTGGGAATTTATGATGGGCTCTATTGGCCAATACAGCCGTCATTACACTTTCTGGTATATGCGTGAGTACTTCCTTGAGAGCTGCTGCTAGTGTAACACCTGAGTTGAGAACGTCATCGACTAAGATCACAGGGTTATTTTTTAAGACCTCTGAATTATCAATTGTAATTTTTGATTTCAATGGAGAACTTTTGTCAATATGGATAGGTGCGAGTATGACTTTAATACTAGCATTTTTTTCAATAATATTCTTTAATTTTTCGGCTATAGTAGCACCTCTATCAACCAAACCAACCAAAATAATACAATTTGAATTTACATGATTCTCTAAAATTTGCCAGGCTATTCGATCCAGTTTAAGATTTATTTCATCATGATTAAGTAAGCAAGTTTTATTCATGAGTTCAAACTTTAAAGGGGATGGTTCCTTGTTCTCTAATTTCTAAAATTTGATTATGGATTTTCATGGCTTGTTCTATTAATGAATTAATCCCGTCATTGTAGATAATCCAATCTGCTTTTTCCATGCGTTCACGATCGGTAGATTGATTTTCTATTCGCTTTAGTACATCTTCTCTTTTTACGTGATCTCTTTTAACTACTCGTTCGATGCGTGTTTCGATAGGCGAATTGATTACTATTACTTTGTGTAAGTTTTTATAACTATCACTTTCAAATAATAATGCAGCTTCTTTCAAAGAATAGGGCTCATCTTTGTGTTCTTGAGTCCATAGTTCAAAATCTTTCATTACTGCTGGATGAACTATGCTGTTAAGATTTTTTAATTTTTCTTCATTATTAAAAACAACTTTAGCGAGATAGTCTCTATTCAAATCATCTTTTCTAGTGTATGAATCCCAACCAAAACTCTTTCTTATAGCCTCTTTTAGTTCAGGATTGTTGTTCATGAGCCATTTAGCTCGAGAGTCTGCATCGTAAATTGAGATACCAATTTGACTAAAAATTTTACATACTGTTGATTTGCCAGCACCCATACCTCCAGTAATTCCTATTCTTAGATGCTGCATGAGAGAATATTATTCTTCGGTAGAGTTATTTAGTAGCTCTGAAGCTTCCAAGCTTATAGCTGCTCTGTTGATTTTAAATTTTGATCCACCACCAGTATCGATTACAGCAGTTAAGTCTTTAAGCTCTGTTATTTTGCCGTGAATACCACCATTGGTAACGATTTTGTCTCCTTTTTTTAATTCTGAGATGAATTGTTTTTGTTTTTTTTGCTTCTTAATCTGAGGAAGAAAAAAGAAGATATACATTACTGCAATTAGTAATATTGGAAATAGTAAACTGCTCATATTATGATTTTTTTTCTACAAATACTTTGATTTGGAGTATTGTTTTTACGGGGTTTGTATTTGCTAATATAGTAATATCCTTTGTTACCATATCTTTTTTTCCGTTGCTATTAAATTCAACTTTAATTTCACCTTTTTCTCCAGGGGCAATTGGTTCCTTTGGCCAGTTTGGTATTGTGCACCCACAACTTGCAGAAGCACTAGATATAACTAGATCTGTTGTGCCAGTATTTGTAAAACGAAACGTATGTTCAACTACTTCTCCATCTGTAATAGTGCCGAAATCCCAAGTTTTTTTATCAAAACTAATAATAGGTTCTTTGTTAGAGGTCTGATCTGTTTCAATGGCACTGGTATTAAGATTTTTAGTCTCTCTTGATTTTTGGTCGCATGATACTAATGCGAATAATAGGATTGTCGTATAAATAATTTTAGTCATAAATGTATTATGATTGTTCGCACAAATTTATAATGGTTTTGATGTTTATCCTATCAAACCTCTACCTTTTTTATGGATCAGATTTTGTTTCTTCCAATCATGTAAAATTTTGTCAAGCGTACCGTTGATGAATTTTGAGCTTTTAGGGGTGCTATACATTTTAGCAACTTCTATGTATTCATTTAATGAAACTTTTACTGGTATGTGAGGCATATACCTGAATTCAGTTAGTGCCATGAGTATTAGTGTATAGTCAATTTTGGTAATCCTATCATTATCCCAATCAGGGGTATATTCTGCTAATGATTTTTCGATTTCTTCTTTATTTTCGATGTAGGAATTTATTAGGTCATCAACCATTTTTAGGTCTTCCTTTTCATTTTTAAATAAACTAGGTAAAATAACTTTGTGATGCTTTTCATATTCATCAAAAATTTTCTCTAAACTTTTTAATATTGGGATTTTTTCATCGTACCAATAGATGTTTTTCTCTTCCATAAGATGCTCAAACTCAACAGAATTAAGAATGAGATACTTATATATAAAGCGGCTGAATGTGAAAAAATCATTGGAGTTTAAATCAGATGCTATAATATCCTTATATTCTTCAGATTTTTTAATCTCTTTATAAATGATAAATAATATTTCTTTTTCCTGTGACCATCTCAATTTAGGTTTTGAAAGGTAATTGGATATTTTTTCATCGTTAGCCAAGGTTTTAAAGAATGAATTTTCGGTAAAAATTCGAAATGATTTAGCATCTTCTAATGATGTATTAAACTTATAATCTGTCGGATTGTGATCAGTGGAAATAAAATGAGCTAACTCTGGACCAAACGAGAGAACAGTTAGTAGATTTTGTTCCATATCCCGTATCGATTTTTTGACAGATTTTTTAATGTGAGTAGCAGAGGTTTCGCTACCATCAAACTCTCCAAAGAGAGATTGGAATATTTT
>JAQWZS010000136.1 GCA_029253325.1 Bacteroidia bacterium | reverse complement strand
GTTATGTATTCTCTCAACCTACAATCTCTCCAGTTTTTGATGGAAGACACATAGCATCATCACTTCTTTCTTGGGTAGGCACTGATGTATCTGACAAAAAAGAAACTTCACACGCCTATGATTATACTAAGAAAGTTTTTACAGAAGCAATTGGTGGAGATTTTAATAAGGCAATCGAGCATGGTTTAGTTGATAAGTCAACTGACGATAGTGTTCCTTCATTTAATATCACAGGTGGCACAATAGCTAACGAGTTATCAACTATAAAAGGATCCAAAACTGAACTAATCTTGTATCAAAAGGTTGGTGTAAGAGACGGAGCTTATGGAAATACCCCATGGGCTCATGAAATGCCTGATCCCGTATCAAAGGTGACTTGGGATAATTATTTATCTATCTCTATGCCAGATGCGAAAGCACAAAATCTTGAAACCGGAGATGTAGTTTCAATAAATACTTCTTCTGGCAAAATTAAACTTCCTGTTCTTATTCAACCTGGACAAGCCAAAACAACATATGGAATTGCTTTGGGTTATGGCAGAGAACTTCCAGAAGATGTTAAAAATGATTTAAAGGATCTTGGTAAAAATGCCTATCCATTAGTTGATACAAAGAATGGATACGCTAACTACCTGTCAAGTGATGTGACCATTGAAAAAGTAGCTGGTTCAAAATTATATGAATTTGGAATCACTCAAACGCACTATTCCATTGAAGGTAGAGATATCATCAGAGAAGCTAGTTTGGATGAATACAGAAAAGATCCAAAAGCTGGAGGATATGTTCATAAACCTAAGATGATTTCACTATGGGATGATTACGATTATTCTAAAGGACATCATTGGGCTATGGCAATCGACTTAAATTCATGCACAGGGTGTAGTGCTTGTATTGTAAGTTGTAGCATTGAAAACAACGTACCCATTGTAGGTAGAGATGAGGTTAGACGCCGCAGAGAAATGCATTGGTTAAGAGTAGATAGATACTACAGTTTTGAAGCACCTTCGAAAAAAGATTTAAGTTTAAGCATCGTTCATGGTGGTGATCAAACCGTTGAAGAAGGCGAATTGATGACTAAAGAGAAGATTATGGAGGCTTACAGTTCAGACTCAGAGGCTGAAACTGCATATGACTATTACCAAAATGTACGAGTTGCTCATCAACCAATGATGTGTCAGCATTGTGATAATGCTCCTTGTGAAACTGTTTGCCCAGTTCTTGCAACTACTCACAGTAGTGAGGGTCTTAACCAAATGACCTACAACCGTTGTATTGGCACGAAATATTGTGGCAATAACTGCCCTTATAAAGAAAGAAGATTCAACTGGTTCAGATACAACGAAAACGAAAAATTTGATTACCATTTCAGTAATGATTTAGGAAAAATGGTCATCAATCCAGACGTGACTGTTCGTTCTCGAGGTGTAATGGAAAAATGTAGCTTCTGTGTACAACGAATTCAATCTGCTAAATTATCAGCTAAAAGAGATAATCGTAAGATGAACACAGATGAGTTCACAACGGCTTGTGCTCAAACATGTCCCTCTAACGCAATTGTTTTTGGAGACTTGAATGATAAGAACAGCGAAATTGCTAAATTATACAAGAATGACAGATCATACCATGTACTTGAAGAATTAGGTGTTAAACCAAGCGTTCAGTACATGACTAAAATCAGAAATATTAAAGAAACAAATAATAAACCAGCCCATTCATAAATAAAGCATGTATACAGCAGATATAAGACAACCGCTCGTAACAGGCGGAAAAACATATTCAGATGTTACTAAGGACGTCTGTCGGCCAATTGAAAATAAACCTACACCATCTTGGTGGCTTGGATTTTCTATTGCAGTCGTATTACTTCTTGTACTAGCCGGAACCTTGGCATGGACTGTCTGGGAAGGAATTGGTACATGGAATGTAAACAAATCAGTTATGTGGGGTTGGGATATCACCAACTTTGAATTCTGGGTAGGTATCGGTCATGCAGGAACGTTAATTTCTGCGATTCTTCTTTTGTTTAGACAAAAATGGAGAATGGCTATTAACCGTTCGGCTGAGGCAATGACCATTTTTGCTGTATTTTGTGCAGCTATTTTCCCTTTATTCCACATGGGACGTGTGTGGCTAGGATATTGGCCTCTCCCACTTCCAAATGCATTTGGATCACTTTGGGTGAATTTCAATTCTCCATTGCTATGGGATGTTTTTGCTATTTCTACTTATTTATCCGTATCTCTTGTATTTTGGTATCTTGGATTAATACCTGATATTGCTACCGTTAGAGATAGAGCGACAACAAAAGCTCGTAAGTTTTGGTATGGCTTTTTTGCAATGGGTTGGAATGGTTCAGCTAAATCTTGGGGAAGATATGAAGTTGTTGCTCTAATATTAGCTGGTATCTCAACACCTCTTGTTTTGTCTGTTCACACGATTGTATCAATGGATTTTGCTACTTCAGTAATACCCGGTTGGCACACAACGATATTCCCACCCTACTTCGTAGCTGGGGCTATTTTTTCTGGTTTTGGAATGGTTCTTACACTTCTTCTTATTGCTAGACATGTAATGAACTATCAAGATTATATTACAACTGAGCACTTAGAGGCTATGACTAAAGTTATTCTTCTAACAGGCTCAATTGTAGGACTAGCATACATTACAGAATTTGTTATCGCTGCATATTCAGGATATGAATATGAGCAATACGCATTTGCTAATCGAATGTTTGGGCCTTATGCTTGGGCATATTGGACTATGATGTTTTGTAACCTCGTGGCTCCTCAAGTATTTTGGAGTAAATGGGCAAGAACCACACCTTGGTTTATATTTATTATTTCAATAATCGTAAATATAGGAATGTGGTTTGAACGATTTGTAATTATCGTAACATCACTTCACAGAGACTTTTTACCGAGTAGCTGGGTGATGTATCATGCAACATGGGTTGAAGTTGGAATATTCCTTGGAACATTTGGTTTATTCTTTACCTGTTTCTTCATGTTTGCTAAATTTTTACCCGTAATTAATATGGCGGAAGTTAAGACTATCATAAAAGACAAAGAGTAATGGTTGATAAAAGTATATTATTAGATAATAAAAAATTCACTGTTGGAATATTTGACGATTCCGATAAACTTTTGCATGCAGTTAATACCCTAAAAGAAAAAGGCGTAAAAATATTTGATTGCTATACACCGTTCCCTGTTCATCATTTAGATCATGCTCTTGGTTATCACAGAACAAATCTTACCATTGGTGCATTCTTATGTGGACTTTTGGGATGTTTATCTGGTTTCACATTAGCATACTATATGAATGTTGTTGACTGGCCCATGATTATTGGAGGTAAACCTCAAGATATATCTGTATTCACTAGTTTCATACCGGTAATGTTTGAGTTAACTATCCTATTTACTGCGTTTGGAATGGTTATCATGTTTTTTGCAAGAACACGTATGATTCATGGTATTAAGGAAGACTTATTATCTAGAAGACAAACTGACGATCACATGGTACTTGCTATTGACAATGATCAAGATCAATCATTAAGTAATAAAGATATTTTAGAACTTCTAAAAAAGGAGGGTGCTATCGAAGTCAATGATTCAAAAGAAGCTTTCAATACATCATTAACCTCAGAAGAAGAATTAACTAAAATTCTGAAAAGCAATAAGACTTCTACCAAAAAAACAAAGAAGAAATAATACCATGAAGCTAAACAATATTTTAAAATTCGGAATTATCCTAGTTTTACCTGCTCTAAACATGGTTTCATGCATGAGCTCAGGGGATAACCCTGGAATAGAGTATGCTCCTAATATGTATATCTCACAAGCATACGAACCTTATTCACAAGAAAAGAAATTTTCTACTAATCCAAATGGTATGACCATGAGAGAGCCTGTTTATGGAACTGTAGCTCGTGGTCAAATTAACTACATATATCCTCACCCAAATACTGGGGACGGTTATGCTGCAAGTGCAGAATATACTGGTTCAGTCGCTCCTACAAATGAAAATGTAGCTGAAGGTAAACGATTATATAATATATACTGTTGGCATTGTCACGGTAAAAAAGGCAAGAATGATGGTCCTATTTTTAAGGATAAAAAAATGCCTGCTCCTTCATGGCCAAATTACCAGTCTGATTACATCAAAGAGCTCCCCAATGGAAAAGCATTCCACACCATTACTTATGGTAAAGGTTTAATGGGATCTCATGCATTCATGCTTGATCCTGAAGAACGTTGGAAAGTCATTCATTATGTGAAATCATTAGCTTTTGGTGATGATTTCAACTATGCTTCTGAAAATCAAAATAACACTGAAGTCAACTAATTAAATACGAAACTTAAATCATGGGACACCATACAATACAAGAAGTATCGCAAGAAAAATTTGAATTTCAAGGGAGAGCTAAGTTAATCCCTATTCTACTCATCGTTCTAGGGGCTGTTTTGGCTATTTTTGGATCATTGCAGGTAAAAAATAATTGGAATTCGGAAGATTCTCATCATTCAACTACAGAAACTGATTCACATGCAATAGAAGGTCATAATGCTCACGCAGATGAACATTCAACAACCGTTTTATTGATTGATAACCCACATACCGAAACAACTCAACCTGCAGAAAGTCATGATGCACATGCAGATGAACACCACGGACCGACATGGATGACTCGTGTATGGGCTAACCTTCTCATGAATAGTTATTATTTCTGGTTATTTGCGGTTGCTGCTATATTTTTTATAGCTGTCAATTATGTAGCAAATGCTGGTTGGGCAGTAATGCTTAAAAGAATTATGGAAGCACAGAGTAGTTATCTCCTGGTTGGTTCTATACTGCTTGTTGGTATTATCATCGGATCTAAAGATACATTGTATCATTGGGTACAATATTTCCACAGTTCTGCTGCTGGAAATCCAAATGCTGCTGGTTATGATAAGATATTAGAAAGTAAGTCGTGGCTGTTAAACAACACCTCTTTATTTTTCTTCATTCCGTTTGTTACCATTGTTTGGATTATGATTCGAATGAAGCTAAGAAGGAATAGTTTAGCTGAAGATTCAGATAAGGGCTTATCCATGTTCAAGAGTTCTACTAAATGGTCAGCTGGATTCATCTTCTTTTTCGCATTCTCATTCTCTGCTTTATCATGGTTAATCATCATGAGTATTGATGCTCACTGGTATTCTACCATGTTCTCGGTTTATAACTTTGCAATTTCATTTGTGACAGGACTTTCTGTGATGATGATTATACTTCAGTACCTTAAGATTAAAGGGAAAATGACCTTAGTTTCTGATGAGGTAACTCACGATTTAGGTAAGTTCATGTTTGCATTCTGCGTATTTTGGGCATACATATTTCTTAGTCAATGGTTGCTTATATGGTATACCAATCTTCCAGAGGAAACGGTATACTTTGCTGCTAGATTAAGTGGTGATTTTAAACCTTTGTTCTTCATCAATCTTTTTATGTGCTTTATTGCTCCTTTCCTTGTTCTAATGATGAGAAATGCTAAACGATCACCAGTAGTACTAATACTTGCTGCTTCCATCATTTTGATTGGGCATTGGGTGGATATGTATCTATTAATTATGCCAGGTACAGTTGGAGATTACGCAGGAATAGGCCTTTTAGAGATTGGTACGACCATCTGTTTCTTTGGAATATTTGCATACACCGTGCTTCATTCATTGAGCAAAGCAAATCTCTACCCCATTAATCATCCTTATGTACTAGAATCTGCAAATCATGATGTTGGACCATAAGTATATAATAAAAATCAAAAAAAAAATCCATTTGACTTCAAATGGATTTTTTTTTGATCAATTTCTATCTTTCTTCGTTTTCTTATTGGTTTTTGAACTACTTTCTTGCATGAGTTTCTGCCAATCATTTGCTCCATCATCAGCAAATTCAACCGTTTCTTCATATTCTCGTTTAGTAACCGTAGCACGAGCAATAGGAACTGTAATAAATTCCTCAATCGCAGATAAGTAATCTCTTTCTTCTTTAGCACAAAAAGAGATGGCTCTTCCTTTATTCCTTCCACGACCAGTTCGGCCAACTCGATGAACATAATTTTCTGAAATTTCTGGCAAATCATAGTTAATAACCATTTCAACCCCATCGATATCTATTCCCCTAGCTGTAACATCCGTAGCAATTAAGACAGAACATGCACCTGTTTTAAAAGCTAACAATGCGACATCTCTATCTTGTTGCTCTTTATCTCCATGAATAGTTAACGTATCAATTTGAGCTCTTTCCATAGCTTTTTTTACCCGTTCTGCTCTGACCTTAGTCCTTACAAATATGAGTATCTTTTTGCCCTCATTTTCTTGAATAATCCGCTGGAGAAAAAAACGTTTATCATCCATTTCTACAAAGGCCACTTGATGGTTTACATTTTTGCTAACAGGGTTCTCAGGTGAAATCTGAATCCTAATGGCCTTGCTGCTAACCATTTTGTATGCTTGAGCTTTTATTTTTTTGTTAATGGTAGCAGAAAAAAATAGCGTTTGACGTCTTCTTGGTAGTTTCTTAACCAAATCGTCAATATCTTTAGCAAAGCCCAAATCAAGCATTTGGTCAGCCTCATCCAATATCAATGTTTCAATTCTATCCAGTTTTAGATATCCTTGACTTACCAAATCAAACATTCGACCTGGTGTACTGACGATGATGTCCATTCCTTCTATGAGTTTATTTATTTGGTGATCTTGTTCGACTCCCCCAAAAACACATAGTGCCTTTACCTTTGTATTTTTACCTATTCTATTAAAAACCTGAGTGATTTGTTGAGCTAGCTCTCTTGTTGGAACCATTACAATAGATCGAATAACACTACTCTTATTTTTAGACTTATACTTGATTTGCTGAATTTTATCAATCACAGGAATTGCAAATGCTGCTGTCTTTCCTGTACCCGTTTGAGCTATTGCTAAGAGATCTTCTCCCCGCTGAATTGGTGGTATGCACTTATACTGAATATCAGTAGGTCTGCGGAAATCCATGTCTCCTAAGTTTTTTTTTACCTCTTTGGACAGGCGATAATCATCAAACTTCATTGTTGTACAAATGTACGTGAATCCCATGGTAGATGAATTACAGAATTTATTTCCTTCAATCATTACAATATATACTCATATCATATTAGTAATTAATTCTAAAAAGCTCCTCAATCTATTAAATTCGCACTCAATTATGAATTTACACGATCTACGATTAGAAGTAATGGCTACAATAGGTAAATCAATGGATGACTTGTTGGTTAAATACCTGAAACCAATTGAGTCCAACTGGCAACCTGCAGATTTATTGCCCGATTCACGAAATCCAGAATTTGTGAAAGAAGTGAGTCAGATACAAGAATTAGCTAAAGAAATGGACTATGACTTACTTACCGTATTAATTGGTGATACAATTACTGAAGAAGCACTACCTACCTATGAAACATGGCTCATGGATGTTGAAGGTGTAAATCAACAATATAACAATGGCAATCCGAATGGGTGGAGTAAATGGATACGTGGCTGGACAGCTGAAGAAAATCGACATGGTGATTTACTGAATAAGTATTTATTCCTGTGTGGACGAGTTAATATGAGAGAAATGGAAGTTACCACTCAACATTTAATAAATGACGGATTTGACATTGGTACAGACCGTCATCCATATAAAAACTTTGTCTATACAAGTTTCCAAGAATTAGCTACTAATATATCACATCGAAGGGTGGCTACGCTTGTTAAAAAAACAGGGAACAGCTTGTTGGCAAAAATCAATGGAATCATTGCTGCTGATGAAGCACGGCATGCCTCTGCTTATTCAGATTTTGTGAAAAGAATATTCGAACTAGACCCCAGCCAAATGATGACTTCTTTTGAGGAAATGATGCGTAGAAAAATTGTAATGCCAGCTCACTTTATGCGTCAAAGCGGTGATAAAGTGGGAGAACTTTGGAGTCATTTTTCAGATGCAGCACAACGCACCAAAGTATACACAGCACAAGATTATATTGATATTTTAAGCTCACTTATTGAAGATTGGAATATTGATAAAATTAAAGATTTGAATGACGCAGGTGAAAAAGCAAGAGACTATCTTATGGCCCTACCTGACCGATTACAAAGAATTACCAACCGAATGCAAGAACCTGAAAAGGAATATGAGTTTAAATGGATTGGACCAACCATTTAAAGAGTTCAGTTGTTAAATGTCTATGGATTCTGGGCAAAATAGACAAAATATTTCTATAGGACTAGAAGTTGATATAGTTCAAAAACAACATCAAGTTTCGGGCAAATTAACTAATGGATTTGTAAAACGAATCCTTACTAATTCAAAACAGCATCCTCATGGGATTAAGGTTATGATAGAAACTGGAGAAGTCGGACGCGTTAAGCATATTTATTTAGAGGACTAAACATGGTCAAAGACTTTTACAAATTAACTACCAAAACACCAAGTGGGCTGCCCTTACCAATGGAAAATTTCCGTGGCAAATTATTGCTTATTGCTAATACTGCTTCAAAATGTGGTCTTACTCCTCAATTGAGAGGATTAGAAAATTTGTATACATCATACAAAAATCAAGGCTTAGAAGTTCTTGGATTCCCATGTAACCAATTTGCATGGCAGGAACCACTATCCAATGATAATATGGAAGAAGCATGTTTTAATTCACATCGAGTAACATTTCAACTTACTGAGAAAGTGCATGTAAATGGCCCCAAAACTGATCCTGTCTTTCAATTTCTTAAAAGATCAAAAAAGGGACTTATAATGAATCGAATTAGCTGGAATTTTACAAAATTTCTATTAAATGGAAAGGGTGAGGTTATTAAGCGATATGCACCTAAAGTATTGCCTAAGACCATTGAACACGATATACAAAAACTACTTTCAATCAACCCATAAAAAAAGCACCTCCTTGGAGATGCTTTTTTTATATCCAGTTAGAAACGATTACATCATTCCTCCCATACCGCCCATGTCAGGCATTCCACCCCCACCTGCATGGTTATGTGGAGCTTCTGCTTCTGGTATATCTGCAATTATGCATTCTGTAGTCAACAACATACTCGCAACGGATGCTGCATTCTCTAATGCTACTCTACTTACTTTAGTAGGATCAATGACACCTGCTTTGATAAGATTCATGTATTCATCCGTACGGGCATTGTAACCATAATCCTTCTTACCATCTTTTACATTCTGAATAACAACAGAACCTTCTCCACCAGCATTAGCAACAATCTGACGTAATGGTTCTTCAAGTGCTCTTCGAATAATATTAATACCTGTATGCTCATCAGGATTAGAACCCTCAAGCTTTACTATTGACTCAATAGATCTTACAAAGGCAACACCTCCACCAGCTACAATGCCTTCTTCTACAGCAGCTCTTGTTGCAGCTAATGCATCATCAACACGATCTTTCTTTTCTTTCATTTCTACTTCTGAAGCTGCACCAATATATAACACAGCTACTCCTCCTGATAGTTTGGCAAGTCTTTCTTGTAATTTCTCTTTGTCATAATCTGAGGTAGAATTTTCTATTTCAGCATTAATTTGAGCAATTCGACCTTTGATATCCGCAGAATTTCCAGCTCCATTAACAATAACTGTATTTTCTTTATCGATAGTTATTTTCTCAGAAGTACCCAACATTTCTATAGTAGTATCTTCTAATTTTCTACCTTGTTCTTCGCTGATTACTGTACCACCAGTTAATACGGCAATATCTTGCAACATAGCTTTACGTCGATCTCCAAAACCAGGAGCTTTTACTGCTGCCACTTTCAGTGATCCTCTAATCTTATTAACAACTAAAGTTGCAAGAGCCTCTCCTTCCACTTCCTCAGAAATAATAACAAGTGGCTTACCCGATTGAGCTGTTTGCTCTAAAACAGGAAGCAACTCTTTCATGCTACTAATTTTCTTGTCACAAATTAGGATATATGGAGAATCTAAATCCGCTTCCATCTTCTCAGTATTTGTTACAAAATATGGGGAAAGGTACCCTCTGTCAAACTGCATTCCTTCAACAGTTTTAACTTCTGTCTCTGTACCTTTTGCCTCTTCAACTGTAATGACACCATTTTTGCCCACTTTCTTCATAGCATCAGCTATTAGCGTTCCTATGACTTCATCATTATTGGCTGATATAGAGGCTACTTGACTGATTTTATCAAAATCATCACCAACTACCTCACTTTGTTTTTGAAGGTTATCTTTTACTGCCGAAACTGCTTTATCAATACCTCGCTTCAAATCCATTGGGTTAGCTCCTGCAGCTACATTTTTTAGTCCTCCAGACACAATAGCTTGTGCTAAAACAGTAGCAGTTGTAGTACCATCTCCCGCAATATCAGCTGTTTTGGATGCAACTTCCTTAACCATTTGTGCTCCCATGTTTTCAATAGGGTCTTTAAGTTCTATTTCTTTAGCTACAGAAACACCATCTTTAGTTACGTTCGGTGAGCCAAACTTTTTGTCAATAACAACATTACGACCTTTGGGTCCTAGTGTTACTTTTACTGCGTTTGCTAACTGATCAACACCTCTCTTAAGTTCATCTCTTCCTTTGGTGTCAAATAAAATTTGCTTTGCCATAATTCTTTAAGTTTTTAATTTTTTTTAGTTATACGATTGCTAGAATGTCTGATTCTCTCATCATTAATAAATCTTTACCATCAACGGCCAATTCTGTACCCGAGTACTTACCATAAAGCACTGTGTCTCCAACTTTAACCGTGGTTGGTTCATCTTTTTTCCCTGGTCCAACTGCTATGATTGTACCCTTTTGAGGCTTTTCTTTGGCAGTGTCAGGAATGTAGATTCCTCCAGCTGTTTTTGTTTCTGCTGCTGCAGGTTCTACCAATACTCTGTCTGATAATGGTTTAATGTTCATTTTTTTAAAATTCTAAATTTATAGAGACATAATCATACTTTGTGCCAATGTAATAATGAAGACAAAATTTCATTTTTAACAGTAAGAAAACTGATGTTAAGCCATACTGTCAGACTCTAATGAAAGAGATCCAGAATTAACATCAAGACGAAGACTGTCAGTCTCCTTCAACTAAAATAAGAAATATCAGATTGTTAATACTGGCTATTGTTCAATAGGATTTCCATTCTCATCCAAAATTTCAACATCCATGTTCTCTGGATTAATTTCTTGTTTTGGTGGTGCTGGAACAGCTTGCTGTATGGGAGCTAGTGCCGCTGGTGTAGATTCTTCAACACGTTCTAAGAAAGCATTTCTTTTTTCTACATCAGGAGTGTAAACAAATCGGCTACCGATGGATAAAATCATAATGGCAATAGCTAGTGTCCATGTAGCCTTTTCAATAAATTCATTGGTTTTCTTCACACCAGCAATTTGATTTGCCGCAGAAAAATTAGCTGCAATTCCTCCACCTTTTGGATTTTGTATTAGTACGGCTAGAATTAAAAATACTGAAGCAATGATGGCTAATATGATAAATAATGTAAACATGCGATTATAATTCGTTTTGTGTTTTTATAATTTCCTTAATTCGGGCGGCAAAATACGCGGATTTATTAGGATTTTGCAAACTTAATTTTTCGTAACCTAATATGGCTTTATCATAGTGCCCTTGTTTGGCATAAACCTTCAATAATGTTTCACTAACAATATTCATTTTATCTGTTTCACTCTCCTCTGCCTTGTCTTGTGCATTATAAAAACTGCGATTTTGTATCGGTCTTGAACGCTTGGTAGCTAAAAACTGGTCTAGGAGATTTTGAACATTGTCAGGTGATTTTTTATTATCGATAGTCTTCTTATTTGATTTCTTATTTGTCTTTTTGGATTCCTTAATTTCATCACTACCTACATGATTTATCCAATTTATAAAATCTCTATCCACTGTTTCACTAGACTCATCAATTAATTTAGCTAGTTCTTTCTCAGGATTATAAGGCATCTGCTCAATTGGAATCCGTGGTGAATCGGGCTTATTTTTATACTCTTTAACCCTGAGCTCATCAATGGGATTATAGGTTACAATTTTATCAAAGTCTATTGCTGGTTGTTTTTCTTGAATAATTTTGGGTGCTGACTCTTTATCAGAAGCCTTATCAATTTTATTTTCAAGGATTGGTTGAGCTTTGGTTGAAGGATTTGCTTTTGATTTTTCAGATACAGTATCCTCCTTAAAATCAACTACTGGTGAATCTTGTTTCTTAAAATATAGAAATAACATTGTCTGAAAATGGTGTTTATGATTTTGGTAACTTTGATCTTAAAAACGGTGGAGGTTTGAAATCGGAATCAACTTCGTTGTCATATTTCGGATCTATTGGAATTGGTTATAAATTAAATAGAAGATTTTCAACTGCTATAATGGGAGCATATTCCAAGGGTATTAAT
>JAQWZS010000124.1 GCA_029253325.1 Bacteroidia bacterium | reverse complement strand
ACCAAACTTGCTCCGTCCACTTTGGATCGCTCCTCATCTGATCTTAGGTCAATATGTATCTCAGAGCAGGGACCGCAGGGACCGGTCTCTCCCATTTCCCAAAAGTTATCCTTTTTATTTCCAAGAATTATTCTGTCTTCCGAAACATGATTCAACCAAAAATTCTTGGCATCAATATCTAAATCTAATTGATCGGGCTCACTTCCCTCAAACACAGAAACATACAACCGATCTTTGTCAAGATTATACACATCCGTTAATAGCTCCCAAGCCCAATTAATTGCATCCTCCTTAAAATAATCTCCAAAACTCCAATTCCCAAGCATTTCAAACATGGTATGGTGATAGGTATCTACTCCCACCTCTTCAAGATCATTATGTTTACCACTAACACGAAGGCATTTTTGAGTATCAACAATTCTCGAGTTAATAGGAGATTGATTTCCTAGAAAGATATCCTTAAACTGATTCATCCCTGCGTTTGTAAACATCAGAGTTGGATCATCTTTGATTACAATAGGTGCAGAATCAACAATTTTATGACCTTTTTTTTCAAAAAAAGCTAGAAATGTCTTCCTTATGTCTTGTGCAGTCATTCTTTTGGATATAGCTGTTAATAATTAATGCGAGAACTTTCTTACCTTCGCATCGTATTAAGTAGGCAAAAATACAATGCGTAAAACGAAATTTAGATTTAATCCTGAAACTCTTGAATATGAAAAAGTTTCAAACACGCTTTTTATCCAAATTGCTCGTGTATTTGGATTTATTTCTCTTGCCGTTATCATTGGTATAATTAGTTTTCTGATTGTCAATAAAGGAGAAAACACAGAAGCTCTTAAAAATCAATTGGCTGATTATCAAATTCAGGTAAAACTTTTAGAAAAAAAATCATTGGATATGCAGTCTAAATTGGATGACTTATCATCCATGGATGATAACGTATACCGAGAAATATTTGGTGCAAATCCCATCAGCGATGATATCCGTAAAGCTGGAACAGGTGGATCGGATAAATATATTTCTTTAGATCAGTTAAGAAATGGTGAAAAAATCAAAAAACTTCACCAACGCTTGGACAACATGGACAATCAGTCCAAGATTCAAAAGGAATCCTACGAAAAACTAATTAAAATGGCAAAAAATAAAAGTAAGATGCTTGCCTCTATACCTGCCATTCAACCAGTATCTAATAAGAATTTAAGAAGAATTGCATCTGGATTCGGATACCGAATCGATCCCATTTACAGAACACGAAAAATGCACAAAGGCCTCGATTTTTCTGCACCTACTGGCACTAAAATATATGCCACTGGAGATGGCGTTATTAAAAAAGTAAAACGTGCAAGATGGGGCTATGGAACTCACGTAGTTATTGACCATGGTTATGGATATACCACGCTATACGGTCACATGAGCAGAGCAAGTGTAAGACAAGGACAACGTGTGAAGAGAGGTCAACAAATTGGACTAGTTGGTAGCACGGGTAAATCTACGGGCCCTCACTTACATTATGAAGTTGCCAAAAATGGTGTTCAAGTAAATCCAATTGGGTATTTCTACAACGACCTAACCACGGAACAATACGAAGAAATCATCAAACTTTCTTCTAACCCTAATCAGTCTTTTGACTAATGGGACTCTCTTCCGAAAAACTATTTCACAACCTCACTGAAGTTTGTAACCACTTCGACGTTCCACCCTCAACATTACGTTATTGGGAATCTGAATTCCCATCTTTTAACCCAAAAAGGAACAACAAAGGAACACGTTTTTACAGCCAAAAAGATATCGAAGAAATATCAAAAATTCACCTGCTCGTCAAACAAAACAAATACACAATCCAAGGGGCTATTGAAAAACTAAAAATCGATAAACAAAAGGTTGACCAAAATGTCAAAATCGTTCGAAAACTAAAAAAAATCAAAAACTTCTTAACTCAACTAAAACAAGAGTTATAATTTTGTAGAGTGATTAAACTCTATTTCTTTACTCTTATTTCTTTTGTCTGCACTCAAGTATACGCAAACTACCCTCCATATGATGCAGTAACTACTAGTTTAGGTGGCTCTTCAGTCACATATATTTCTCCTTTTTCGATTGAGTTCAATCCAGCTAATCTTTGCTTCTCACCATCCAAAATATCAATAAATGCACAAAATCGATATGGAATCCGCCAATATTCAAAAGTGCAGTTAATTGGAAATTATTCGCTAAATAAATCAGCAATTGCTATTTCGTACCAAGCTGAAAATGGAATTGTATTAAATCAAAAAATAGCTCTCGCTTTTGCCAAAAAATTCAATCAAAATTTAGCTGCTGGAGTAACCATAAATTTTAACCGTTTTAGCTCACAAAATGCTTATTATCAAAGCAACAATATACTGACATTCAACGCTGGTTTACATTATCAAATCAACACTAAAAATTCTATTGGATTTCAAATTGAGAACCCTAACCAAAGTCAAATCATTGAATACCCCAAAGAAAATCTACCTGCAAGGATTAGACTATGAATTAATCATGAATTGACTAAAAATATTAACACCTATATTGATGCTCTGCAATCAAACAATCAACAAATCAATCTATGTGTTGGTCTCGAGATAATAAAAGAGCACTATAAGTTCAGAACTGGTTTCAATCTTAATCAAATGATTGGATGCGGAATAAGCTTTAAAAAAGCATCATTTCTCATTGACGTTGGGCTCAGTTTTCACAATCACTTGGGCACGTCTCCCTCACTAAATACAAGCTATGCGTGGTAAATATTGGGGCTTCTTTATTTTAATGGTAGTGTGGCTCAAGGTCAATGCTCAAATAGACACTGATTTCATCAATCAGTACATGGAGCAAATGATTGAAATAACCGATGAAGATGTTGATATTCAACAACTAACAGACCAACTTTTCCATTACATCAATAATCCATTAAACATCAATAAAGCTTCCAATAGTGAAATTCTTAGTTTTCCGTTTTTTAATCAAGCTCAAGCGTTAGAAATATGCAATCATCGAAAGAAGTTCGGTGATTTTTTGAGTATTTATGAATTTCAAATACTCCCAAGTTTTGATAAAATAATGTTATCAAACGTTCAGCACCTAATTCATGTTCAAACAAACCCCATCACCCTTAAAACAATCAAAAAAAACATCCAATCTGGTAAGCAACAGTTCATGACACTTGCAGAGACTTCAGCACCTAAAAATCAAGGTCAGATAAGAAAGATTAATTTCGAAACAGACTCACAAAACCACTATTTAGGTTCAACTATTTACTCCAATTTTCGTTATCGATTTGATTACAAAAAGCATCTCTCATGGGGATTAAATCTGGAAAAAGATGCTGGAGAAAAGATGAGTTTCAATACTCAAACACCATTGGTGTATGATCATTACTCCATGTATTTATCATTAAAAGATATTGGCAAGATTAAATCACTACAACTTGGAGATTTTCATGTAGATATGTGCCAAGGGCTGACACTAAGTACTGGACTAGCATTTGGCAAATCAAGCATAATCACAAATGCTAAACGAAATTTTAATGGGTTCAAATCATACCGATCTTTAAGAGAAAATGCCTACATGAGAGGTGCTGCAATTTCTATTATTCATAAAAAAATGACTGTAGGCACTTTCATTTCAAACAAAAAAATAGACGCAACCATCAACTCTTCGCAACTTGACTCGTCAAACGAAACCAACACCACTTATCTAAGTACCCTTATAGAAGAGGGAGGATACCATCGAACCAATAGCGAACAAAATCAATTTAGTACCGCATCTGATTTTCAAACAGGAGGATACGTTGAATATGAAAACAACACTTTTAAAATGGGTGCTATTCTTCAATATCGAAAACTGAGCCTCCCTATTCAGCCAGCGAATCAGCCCTACAATTATTTCACGTTTCAAGGATACAACTACCTCAAAAATGGAATCTATTATGATGCTGTACTTAGAAATATAAATTTATATGGGGAGTTCAGTCATTGTTATTCAAATATGGCCCATGCTCAAACTCACGGAGCTCTAATCAGCGTTCATAAAAAGCTTGACATTAGCCTACTCTACAGAAAATATGACCCAGGATTTATAACATACCAGACCAATGGCTTTGGTGAAAATAGCAAACCAAAAAATGAACAGGGATTTTATCTAGGATATCAAATTCAATTAAAGAAACACTTAAAGTTAGTTGGATACTATGACTTATTTCAGAATTTAAACATTCAATTCAAGTCGTATGCTCCAAGTCGGGGATTTGATCTTTGGACAGAACTAAAATACAAACCCAGCCGATCATTTCATGCATATTATCGATTCAGAAGAGAACTAAAACAAGTTAACTCCCCGAGTGAAACTATGGCAAATCATACTGTAAATCAAACCCAAAGACACCGAATACACAGCACATTCAAACTATCAAAATCCATCGAATTAAGAAACCGTATTGAAACATCATCTTTCAAATCCAATCAACCCACAACAGAGGGCAGCATGATCTATCAAGACTTTATTTTCAAACCCCGAAATAAATCATACCAGTGGAGTACACGAATAGCCATGAGTAACATAGATGAGTATGCAAACCGAATTTATACATTTGAAAAATCGCCATTGTATGACTACCCCATGTTCAACCACTCGTACACTGGAATTCGATTTTATGTTTTATACAAATACACCACCAAACGAAAAACAAATCTATGGTTTAAGTACGGGTATATACAGCACAATACCCCTGTTCAAAATTTTAACGAACAATATGCTATTGGTTCTGGTTTAAATGAAATAACTGGGAATAAAAAGCATACTTTTACCCTTCAATTAAAACACGTATTTTAATTATATAATGACCAAACTAAGCGTAAACATTAACAAAATAGCAACCATAAGAAATGCACGCGGGGGCAACACTCCGAGTGTTCCTGATGCAGCCAAAGCCATTGAAAACTTCGGAGCAGATGGCATCACCATCCACCCAAGACCAGACGAACGACACATTACACGTGAAGATGTACAACAACTTAAAAGAACAGTCAAAACAGAATTCAATATCGAAGGGTATCCTAGTGAGCTTTTCATTAATATGGTGTTAAATATTCTACCTGATCAAGTTACGTTAGTTCCCGACGGACCAGATGTAATTACTAGCAATGCGGGTTGGGATTGCATCAAGCATCAAAATTTTCTAACACCCATCATCCAGAAATTTAAAAATGCTGGTGTTCGAGTATCCTTATTTGTTGATCCTGATTCCCTTCAAGTAGAGGCCGCTTTTACTTGCGGAACCAACCGAATCGAACTCTACACCGAAGCTTACGCATCTCAGTATGAATTCGATAAAGAAAAAGCAATACTCCCTTATACATCAGCAGCTGAAAAAGCAACCGAATTGGGCATAGGTATCAATGCTGGTCATGACCTAAATCTTGACAATCTAGCATACTTCATACAACGAATTCCAAACACCCTAGAGGTGTCCATTGGTCATGCACTAATTAGTGATGCTTTATACTATGGATTGAACAATGCCGTACAGATGTATAAATCAAAAATAAATTCTATTTAGAATAGCTCCACATAGCAGGAAATCTTACATTTGCACCCAACAAAAAAATTATAGCCGAATACGATGGCAAACACAGGAAAAATATCTCAAATCATTGGACCAGTAGTGGACGTAGCGTTCGACCAAGAAGGTTCATCTTTACCTAAAATTTACAACTCTCTACACGTAACTAAAGACGATGGTTCTAAGGTAGTACTCGAAGTACAATCCCACCTTGGTCAAAATACAGTTAGAGCTATTTCTATGGACTCTACAGAAGGACTTGTTAGAGGAGCAGAAGTGACCGATACAGGAGATGCTATTTTAGTACCTACTGGAGAAGCACTCAAAGGAAGACTTCTAAATGTTGTGGGTGATGCTATCGACGGTATTGGATCTTTGGATAGTTCAAATGGTCGATCAATCCACCAAGAAGCACCTGCATACGAAAACTTAAGTACTGCAGCAGAACCTCTTTTTACAGGCATCAAGGTAATTGACCTTATTGAACCATATGCAAAGGGAGGAAAAATTGGTTTGTTCGGTGGAGCTGGTGTTGGTAAAACAGTACTCATCCAAGAATTAATCAACAACATTGCCAAAGCATATTCTGGTTTATCTGTATTTGCTGGAGTGGGTGAAAGAACCCGTGAAGGAAATGACTTGCTTCGTGAGATGATCGAATCTGGAGTAATCAAGTACGGTAAAGAATTTGAAAAATCCATGGAAGAAGGTGGATGGGATTTATCCAAAGTTGATACTAAAGAATTAAAAGAATCTCAAGCTACATTGGTGTTCGGTCAAATGAATGAGCCTCCAGGAGCAAGAGCTCGAGTAGCACTAACAGGTCTTTCTATCGCTGAATACTTTAGAGATGGAGACGAAAAATCAGGAGGAAGAGACATTCTTTTCTTCGTGGACAATATCTTTAGATTTACACAAGCTGGATCTGAGGTATCTGCACTTTTAGGTCGTATGCCCTCTGCTGTAGGTTACCAACCAACACTTGCTTCAGAAATGGGTGTCATGCAAGAACGAATCACCTCTACCAATAGAGGATCTATTACTTCTGTACAGGCGGTATATGTTCCTGCGGATGACTTAACAGATCCTGCACCAGCTACCACATTTGCTCACCTAGATGCAACTACGGTACTTTCTCGAAACATTGCTTCTCTTGGCATCTACCCCGCTGTGGACCCATTGGATTCAACTTCCAGAATATTAACTGTTGATGTAGTAGGTGCTGAGCATTATAACTGTGCCCAACGTGTGAAAGAATTATTACAACGCTATAAAGAGCTTCAAGATATCATTGCCATCCTTGGTATGGACGAACTTTCTGAAGAAGATAAATTAGTCGTTTCTCGTGCTCGAAGAGTTCAACGTTTCTTATCTCAACCTTTCCATGTTGCAGAACAATTTACTGGACTTAAAGGATGCCTAGTAGATATTCAAGATACCATCAAAGGATTCAATATGATAATGGATGGTGAAGTAGACCAATATCCTGAAGCAGCTTTCAACCTTGTAGGAGGTATTGAAGAAGCTATAGCTAAAGGAGAAAAAATGATAGCAGAAGCAGCAGAATAATGATAGTAGAAGTTATTACACCTGATGAGGTGCTATTTAGTGGCGAAGCAGTTTCAGTAAAACTGCCTGGCAGCAGTGGCTCTTTTGAGGCATTGCCCAACCACGCTCCCCTCCTCTCTAGCTTAGAAAAAGGAATCATTATTGTTCGTACATCTTCTGGCGAAGAAACTTTCGAAGTCTCCGGTGGTATTGTAGAAGTACTCAACAACAAAGTCGTTGTTCTAGCTTAAAGTTCCTAATTACAAAATATTAAAGCCTCCTTTAGATAAAGGGGGCTTTTGTGTTTTATAATAATCGTATTTAAGCTATTAAATATTTGTTCTTACTCTACCATTTCAAATGATATAAACCTAAATTCTTCATGAAATTCAACTTTCTGAATCTATAAAACTCTAAAATATGACCAATATCATATCGTATTATGATTACAATCATATAATTCACTGTGCCATATAGAATTAGCACAACGTTCTTTGAACTAATGAAAAATAAAGCAACAAACCGTACGACTATGCGAAACGCTACTTTCATGAGTATTTTACTATTCTTGCTTACAGCAAGTACCGTTAGTGCTCAAAGTTACGGATTCATCCACAGAGATAGTACTATAGACGAAGTAAAAGGAAATGGTACAAGCCATTCCCTTATCAATTACAGCTATGTGGATGAAACCATCCCTACGCATGAAAATATTGTGTACTACCGTTTGAATCAAGTAGATTACAATGGTAAGTCTGAATTATCAGATATCCGTTTGGTACAGTTCAAAGGGTTCAGCAATGCTCCATTGCTAGTATATCCTAACCCTACAAAAAGCCAAACTACTATTCTACTTGGAGATAATGTATCTCAAGGAGAATATACCATTACCGACCTTGTTGGTAAGCAGTGGATGGCAGATATCGTAAGAGCAGGAAGTAAAAGCATAGAACTAGACTTCACTAACTTACCTAGTGGTGTGTACATCGCTACACTAAATACAGAAAACGATAGCAAGCATGTACGCATCGTAAAACAACAATAACGAAAAATAATAGTTGAGGTTGAATAATTAATTCTCATTTTTTTCATATATAAACTTTTAAAGTTTAAAAAAAAGGCCGCTGTTAGCGGCCTTTTCTGTTTTTATATAGAATTTAGAAATCGTTAAATCTTAGTTGTCTTGGGGCGAATGGATTTGAATCGTAGCCAAAGTACACCGAAAAGTGCTTCTTTGATAATGCTTCCGTTCATTTTGGATTCACCGGCAGTCCGATCGGTGAATATGATCGGAATCTCCTTGATTGAAAAACCCAACCGAAAGGTGGTATATTTCATTTCAATCTGAAAGGCATACCCTCTAAATTGGATTTTATCGAGGTCTATTGTTTTTAATAATTTGCTATTGTACCCCACAAAACCTGCCGTAGCATCAGACAGCTTCATACGCGTAAAAAAACGAACATACGCCGAAGCAAAATAACTGAGTAGTACACGTCCCATCGGCCAATTGACCACATTAACTACATTACCCACATAGCGAGAACCTACTACCAAATCGCAGTGGCCTTCTCGCAACTCATTGTACAAACGGATGAGGTCTTCTGGGTTGTGCGAAAAATCGCAATCCATCTCAAATACATATTCATACGAACGTTTTAAGCACCATTTGAATCCAGCAATGTAAGCTGTTCCTAAACCATTTTTCTCTCCATTTTCAAGCAGGTAAATTCGAGAGTTATCTGCCTGTTTTTGTTTGACCAGATTAGCTGTTCCATCCGGAGAATTATCATCGACTACCAACACATCAAAATCCACGTCCAAGGACATGACTTTATCCAACATCGCCGTGATGTTTTCTTTTTCGTTGTAAGTAGGTATGATAACAATCGGATTCATAGTAGTTGTATATTTTTAATTTGCTATGAGTTTGCTTTTTTATGATCGGCCAAAAATTTAGCAAGTCCAATATCGGTCAAGGGGTGCTTAAGCAAACCAAGTATAGATGATAATGGACAAGTACATACATCTGCACCAGCTTCTGCTGCACGTACAATATGAAGCGGATTGCGAATAGATGCTGCAAGGATCTCTGTAGCAAAACCTTGCACCGTATAAATATCTGCTATTTGAGCAATCAATTCGATACCATCCCAATTCATATCATCGATACGTCCTATAAATGGCGACAAATAAGTAGCTCCAGCTTTGGCTGCCAAAATAGCCTGCCCAGCTGAAAACACGAGCGTACAATTGGTACGAATATCGTGATCGGTAAACCAACGAATCGCTTTGACTCCATCCTTAGTCATGGGTGCTTTTACTACAATATTTTCATGAATATCAGCAAGTGCCTTTCCTTCTTTAATCATTTCATCAAAATCAGTTGCGATGACCTCTGCACTGATATCGCCATCCACTAATTCACAGATCTTTTTATAATGATTTTTGATGTTCTCATCACCTGTAATTCCCTCTTTGGCCATAAGCGAAGGATTGGTGGTTACCCCATCAAGAATACCCAAATCTCGGGCTTCTTCTATTTGTTCAAGATTGGCAGTGTCAATAAAAAATTTCATAAGTGGAATATTGTATTTTAGCGAATGTAAGGATACCAAGTGAAACTTTAAACTAAAAGACGCCCCAAAGTTTGATAAAATCGATAAAGTTAGATTCAGTGTAAACAAAAATGGCTGACATCGCACCGCTACAACCTCTTACCCTTGCTGCATTCCTGCCCTGGGGGAGTTCGGAGGGAGCTGGTCGTGTCAGCCAGTGCA